>CALGRQ010000237.1 GCA_937880795.1 uncultured Dyadobacter sp.
CCTTGATTACGAAGCTTTCCCACATTTACTTTCGTTTGGCTGAATCCGGAAGTGTTGGATATATCAACATTCAAGATCTCGTCTACCGTGTTTTTGCGATACAACGAAAGATCAAGATTTAGGCGGTTGTCAAAGGTTTTCATTTCTAAACCCACTTCGGTTTCTTTCACTTTTAGCGGGCGCAGGTTTGCATTCGGACTCACCGTAGACGGGATATTACCAAGAGCGGTTCCATTGAAAGGATTGGCGTTGATGGCATAGTAAAGATTGTTAGAATAGGGGTCTGTATCTCCACCCACTTCCGCATATGCCGCTCGAAGCTTACCATAATTTAGCCAGTCAGGTGTCTGTTGAAAAGCCTGGCTGAATACGAAACTAGCACTTACAGATGGATATAAATAGCTGTTGGACTGTGGGTTTAGTGTTGAAAACCAGTCATTTCTTCCGGTGACGTTGAGAAACAAGAAGTTGTTGAAAGAAAATTCCGCTGATCCATATATAGAGTTAACCTTTTTCTTGCTGTAACCATAATTTGGATTTTTTACCTGCCCGTTTGCAATGGTATATAAATCACGAACATAGAAGTTGGTTACAGCCGTCGAAACGTTGTCGCTAACCTGCATCATTTGGTTTCCACCTAATGTGATGTCAATACCAAAATGGCCAAACGTTCGGTTGGCACCGATCAGGATATCCATATTCCGTTCCCGAAAAGTAGCCACATCCTGATAATAGTAACCATTAAAACCGGTTGTCACGGCGCCTATAGAACGCGTACCGGTAGGCCGGTTGTAGTTGTATGGGCGCGTATAATAATCCTGCCCGATGCGTCCTTGAACAAACAGCCAGTTTGTGAAGTCGTAACGAAGAGAAGTATTTCCAAAAATTCGGTCTCTACGTACGTTTTCAAAACGATCGTAAGCTACCCAATATGGGTTATTTCGGTTGGTAAATCGAGCCAAAGGCATTTCATTACCGCTGGCATCCTTTCGATTTTTTAGCCAATCTACATCAATACTGGTGGCCAACGTGTAAATGGTTGTATTGGCATTCATATCCTGGATGCCGATTTGAGGTGGGTTTTTATTGTATTCGTTGGAATAATTGGCATTCAGTTGAGCCGAAAATTTGTCGGTAAACTTATAATTGAGTCCAAGATTTAAGATTTTTTTATGGTATGCAGAATTCGGCATAATTGCGTTGGCATCTGTATTGGCAAATGAGAGACGGAAATTGCCCTTGTCATTTCCACCCGATAGTGCCACGGAGTTGGTAAAGCTGGTGCCTGTTCTATAAAACTTTTTAATGCGGTCTTTATGCGCTATATAGGGCTGAGAACTCCCATCAAACTGTGGGGTTAGTTTGCCGTCGAGTTTTTCTCCAAATGCAAAAACACCTGAACTTTGAGCTTCTGCCACGGTGGTAGGCCGCTTACCAAATTCTCCCTGTCCATATTCGTACTGAAAATCAGTATAATCGAGCGCCTCCTGGGCTTGAAAATTAGAATTCAATTCTACACCGATTCCCGTCTTTTTGGTGCCGTTTTTGGTGGTGATAATGATAGCCCCATCTTTGGCCCTAAATCCATATAAAGCCGCCGCTGCTGCTCCTTTGAGCACTGTCATGGACTCTATATCGTCCTGGTTGATGCTCTGTAAACCATCACCTGCATCAGAAGAACCGCCCGTTGGATTTCCTGTACCATTTCCCGATGATCCCCCCGCTGAGACGCTACTATTGTTAATGGGAATGCCGTTGACAATGATAAGCGGAGAATTATTGCCACCGAATGACGACTGACCTCGTATACGGATTTTCGTGGAGCCACCAGGGCCGCTAGCCGGTGGTGTTACATTAAGTCCGGCAACCTTTCCCTGAAGACTATTGCCTAAATTGGTGGTTCTGTTCGTAGTTATTTCTTCAGTGTTAACCGTTGCCGTGGAATAACCTAATTTTTTGGCATCCCTCTTAATGCCCAGTGCAGTAACCACCACCGTTTCCAGGTTTCGGACATCCGGTGTCAACGAAATGTCGTAACTGGATTGATTTCCTAATGGAATTTCCTGCTGGTTGTAACCAACATAGGAAAAGACCAGGACGCCACCCGTATCTGGAACGTTCAATTGAAAATTACCATCGATTCCGGTCACGGTTCCTGACTGTGATCCTTTTACCAGAATGTTGACCCCTGGAAGGGGCTGTCCTTTTTCATCGGTCACTTTCCCGGATACAGTTCGGTCAACTGATCCATTCGAAGGCCTTATTTCCTGAGGCGCATTGCCAGTTTCCCTGGTATGCCGGGTCAATATCACCTGTTTTCCATCTAACTTATACGCAACGTGAATTGAGTTGCATAGGTGATCGAGTATGGAAGCAAGCGGCTGGTTTACAGCATTGATAGACACATTTTGTTGGGGCTTAATCAGGGCAGTATTATAGGTAAATCGCAGTTTGGTTAATTTGTTTATTTTATGAAGAACAGTCTTCATTTCCATATTCGTCACCTGTATGGTAATCCTCTGATTTAGAATATCCTGCGTTTCAAGAAAATTTGCATAGCTATGATTAGATATAAAAAAAGCAAATAAAAATTGGTATAGTGATATTCTAAAAAGCTTGCAATAATAACGGCTCAAATGAAGGTGTTTTTTCATAAGAAAAGTGATGTTTAAGCGGTGAACTGTTTTAGCTAGGAAAGTACTGGTGTAATTATTTGCAACCCTTTGAATTAATCATAATATTCCCATCAAAAGTCTGATAATCAGCGTCTATTACGGCACATACTGCATTCAATCGTTGTCTTAGATCTTCTTCTTCAAATTGGGTACTGATGATACAGTTGGAAAGTTTTTCAACATCATAGATTATTTGAATTCCATAGATATTGCCAATGGCCTCAAACACTTCCGTAACTGGCTTTTCATCAAATATTTGTGGTTTGTTGAGGCTGGATTGTTTGAGTATAGTCGGGTTGGTAATTGTTGCTTTTACCAGTGTATTGGCCATTTTATCATACACAGCCTGCTGATTAGGAAGTAAGGTTACCGGGGGAGCTGTTTTTTGATCGAAGGCCTTTTTTGTAAATACAGAAACCCGGCCTGTTTTTACGATTACTTCTTCATTTCCATCTCTTTCAGAGGTCTTTATCCGAAAACTAGTACCTAAAACTTTGGTAACAGTTTCATCCGTATAGACGAGAAAGGGACTGTCTGGATTTGCCGCAATGTCAAAGAATCCCTCACCTTTCAACTTGACGACACGTTCATGATTGGTAAAAGGTTCCTGGTAACGGATACTGGATCCCGGTGCAAGGATAATGATACTATTGTCTGCCAAAGGAATAGTCATTTCCACCTGGGTTGTATTCTCTCTTAAAATCGTGTTTTGAAGAGGCTTGTTTTTTACAACCTGAGCAACTTTCTCCGGGATTCTGTGAAATGTTTGATGGTAGAAAAATCCCAAGCCCGTAACAATTGCAAGTACTGCCGCAGCCCGCCATGCTATTTTTCCAAGCACGGGATGGCGCTTTTTGGCCATTCTTTGCATGGCTAAACGCACGATTTCTTCGGATTCTAGCTGAACAACTTCGTCCGATAAATCATCTTCGTAGATTTCCTGAATGGCTAAAAGGAACTCTTTGGCTGCTAACGCTACCTCTATACGATCCGGGTTTTCGGCTAGCCAGTTTTGCCAGAATTCATCTTGTTCTGGTGTAGACATCAGGACCCACTGCCGAAACTTTTGGTCATGGGCCAATTCTTCTGCTGTATAGGATCTGTACTGATTTGCCATAAAAATCAAAATCCAAGGGGTTACAAGAATCTATATGAATGGATGTCGCATTCTGCGGTGGTTATAACCAAAAAAAATGAAATATTTTTTTGGAATGGTAAAGAAGCTATAATTACTTTTTATACATATTATATATTTAATAAGTAAATATGTTTATAAAAGTATTATTCATTTATTACTTTTATAAATTGTAATATGCTGATATACAATATTGTAAATAGTATTGAAGTGGTGATCCAGATATTTTTTATATCCTTTAATGTACGCGACAGTAGATTCGCAACGCTTTGTTTTCCTAGATTCATAACCTGAGCGATTTGCTCATTATCCAAATTTTGATAGAACCTTAGGTAAATGATTTCTTGCTGTCTTTTAGAAAGCGAGGATATGACACGCTTCAAATGTTTGTTTTGAAGTTGAGTCAATTCATCATGAATAATAGAATCTTCAATGGGGGAGTCGGAGGGCTCAGCATCCAAAAATGGAGCCGAGAATTCATGATAACGTTTATGGCGAGCACTTTCTTTAATCAGTTTGTGGCGAAGTGCTTTGAGTAAGTAAGATTTAACGAATGCTGTTTCTGATAAAAATGAACGACGCTCCCATAAATCTAGAAAAAGTTCCTGTATCGTATCTCGAATCAGGTCGGAGTCGTGTGCAAACTTATGAGCATAGTTGTATAGTGCCCGGTAATGCATTTGAGACAGCGTTCCCAATGCTTCGGCGTCACCAGCTTTGAAGCTATGCCAAAGGTCGACACTTATTTCATCGGATATGTGCATGGATAGTGTTGTCTTCAAAGGATTTCGCTCGTTGTAAAACTTGTTAAACCGTTGTATTATAAGCCGAAAGGGGGGCTTCGGCGCTTTCTCCTTGTATTTTTTTGGTTTTCTTGAATCAAAAAGAGCCGGACGATCTGGTTGAAAATCCGGCTCCAATGAATAGCTGGGGTTACTTCGTGACCTTCAATTTTCCCTGCATCAGTGAAAAATGACCTGGGAAGGTGCATACATATTGGTATGTACCGGGTTGTTTAGGGGCTGTAAAGTACATTGACTCCGACTTTTCGGGTTCTACGATATTGGTATGAAACAGTACATCGCTGCTGTTGGGTACATAGTGCATTTCGGAACCTTTCAACCCCAGGTTTAAACCGGCTTCTCCCACGGCATTGGCGGCACCAGGTTTGGTAATCACCAGGTTGTGAAGCATGTCGTCGTTGTTATTAAAAACGATTTTTACCCGACTGCCTGCTTTTACCTGAATTTCTGAAATATCAAATTTAAGTCCGGGAACCGTTCCTAAGATAATAACCTGATCTGGTCCTTTTGTCCAGCTTGCAGGCATTTCGGCGGTACGTTTTGCGGTTGGCGCGGAGTTGGTTTCAGGTGCGGCAGTGGCATGAGCGCTATGGTCCATGGCCGGTTTTACCAACGTGGTAAACTGCGCGGCATTGGCAAGGCTGCCTGTTGCGATCTCATTGAGGGTATAATAGCCATTTCCGTGAAGCAGATTATTCCCATCTGTACTTTTGACCCCTTCCGCTTTAATTTCATGGACATAACCCTTCCGTAGTGAAGCCGGGTCTACCACCAAACGAACTTTTAACCCATCATCTGACACTATAATGCCTTTTAAAGGGACCTCGGTTGTGTTGATAATCGGGCTACCGTAGTTGTGGTGGTACTTGTAGGTGAAGCTACTGAGTTTGTATGCATCCTGCGCTGCGGCCGTTTTTTTATCGATCGGACTGGTAAAAGTAATTTCAAATCCATCAGGCATAGAGCGCACAGTTTTCATTTCGAAAGGCATTTTTCCTGTCCAAACCAATCGCTGTATTCCAAATTCTGATTTTCCTGTTGCGGACCAACCCCGACTGGTTTGACCTACGAAAATAGACCCGTCAAGTCCCCATTCCAGTCTCAATATACCCGACATAAAACCTTCCCTGAATGGGAAAACGGCTCCTTGCCAAACGCCATTTACTTTTTCGAGATCAACCCGGGAAATATTACTATGGCCTTGATCGCCTACAAACATTTGACCTGCAAAAGGACCAAACGCCCCGTTGGTATTATCTT
>CALGRQ010000238.1 GCA_937880795.1 uncultured Dyadobacter sp.
CGACTTCCCGTTTTAGCAGACATAACAGACCCCTATAACACAAAAAAGGCTTTACTCTTTAAAGTAAAGCCTTAGTCACTAAGTGGAGAATATCGGATTCGAACCGATGACCTCTTGCATGCCATGCAAGCGCTCTAGCCAACTGAGCTAATCCCCCTCGTCCGTAACGGAGTGCAAAGATTAAACAGAGAAACTATATAAGCAAACTTCTCCGAAAAATATTACAAAATAAGTTTTGGTGGTTCTATACAAACAAAAAAATAGAACTGACTATTAGCCAGTTCCACATTTCTTTACCGAAAACAATATTTTGATCAACTTCGGCCACCACCGCCAAACAAACGCGACAATGCCCAAATCACCACAGCTATAACCCCAATCACGAGAATTACACCTGTCCACATGCCCCCCTTAAATATCCCACCAATTACTTCACAACTAGATAAACCAAGGGCTACAAAAAAAATGAAAATATAACTGAGATACGCTTTCATAGGGTAAGGTCGATTTAAGTGTATGAATAGATACAAAACTTAAAACAATCATACCACGTTTAGAGGCAAGTTTTATCAGGCGATGAACATATCATCCACAGGAATCAATTTCTGGGTATCGTTACGCATCAACTGTTCAAACAAACGTACGGTAGCCGCCGCATCTCCATGTGCACGGTGCCTGTTTTCTAAGGATATATTCAAACTTGCACAAATGTTTCCAAGGCTATACGACTTATACCCCGGGAATATTTTTCTACTGAGCTGCACGGTACACAGTACATCACGATGATAGTGCTCTTCAAATGCTTCAAATTCACGCTTGATGAACCCATAGTCAAACTTAACGTTATGAGCTACAAACCATGCGTCCTTAGTAAGGTCACGAACGGCATCCTGAATATCATAAAACGTAGGTGCATCCTTCACCATCTCATTATCAATTCCGGTGAGATTGGTAATAAAGGGAGGAATGAATATCTGGGGATTTACAAGTGAATGAAAAGTATCTACCACCTGCGTACCGTCATAACGAAAAATAGCTATTTCTGTAATTTTAGAACTCGCACCTCCTCCGGTCGTCTCAATATCTACAATGGCGTACATGACTAATTTACCGCGATTGTAGATGAAAAATAATTAAGCAACACAATTCTTAGTTTAAATTAAAGTACAAAAAAACGAAAAAATCCCCGCCAAAGCGAGGATTTTCCTAATTAATACGAGGATGGTTTCCGCTATATCGCTTAACGTCAATCCATTTTAAATACAATCGGCAATGTAAAACGAACCCTTACCGGAACTCCCGCTTGCTTCCCGGGTTTCCAATCCGGCATGAGTTTTACTACTCTGATTGCCTCCTCATCACATCCAAAGCCAATCCCTTTAATTGACTTCACATTTTCAATTTTTCCATCAGATCCAACTGAAAATTCAAGAAAAACTCTCCCCTGTATACCGGCACGAACTGCCTCAGAAGGATATCTTAAATGTTTCTGTAAAAATGATCCCATAGCAGCATTTCCGCCTAAAAATTCGGGCTGCTGATCCACCTGTACATATTCCTTTTCCTTTTCCGGAGCTACCTCAACGGCAATGCTACTCGCTGAGGCTGTACTTGTTGAAGGTGCGGTAATAACATCCACCAGCACCTCTCCATCCTGCGTGATCAGAGCCGGCTTGGCCGACTTCAGCTCCTCCTCCACCGGAGGCGCATAATCGACTTTTACCTCCTCATCTGGCAATACCACAGGCACTACGCTCTTCACGGTTTTCTCCACCGGTTTGGGCTCCTCCTTCACAGGTGGAGGTACCGGTTTCGGATCAGGCCGAATATCCACATTTTTAAATTCTACCACATATGCTATCTCATCCGGCTTTACATCTGGTACCAGTGTAGCATATAAATTAGGGAGCAACACCATCAACAGAAAAAATGTAACACCCATCAAAACCGACTTCTGCATCGTTCGCCCATAACCTTTACGCAAAGCATAGGCACCATAAAGCTTATTCCGACCTTCAAAAACAATGTCAACGAATGAATTTTCCATGGCTAACAAATTTTTATGATCAACACTTAAATGATGGAGCGTCTTCAAATCGGCAGTTTCCACAATTTTCTTGTAAGCCTGCTCAAATGAATTCCCGTCCCAGAGCCTTTCCTCCGCCTCACAGGCGAGGTGATCCAGTATTTCCGGAAGCAACTCAGGATCAAGTTTGCTTTCCTGTAAATACTTGGTCAGTTGTGCAATTCGATTTTCATGAAGACGTTTCATCTAATTTTCTGTTTAGAAATCTGCAATGAATAATGCCTCTACTCTGTTGCTAAATTTTTGGGTGCCAGTAGCAATCTTACTGCATCTATAAAGCGTTCCAAATCATTGGTTTTATTTCGGGCCGCTTCATTTCCCGGTGTGGTCAGAGAATAGTACTTACGCAAGCGCCCGTCCACTTCCACCGACTCAGTGATCAATAAACCCTCTTGTTCCAACTTATGCAGAACAGGGTATAATGCACCAAATGTAAGCGCAATGGCACCTCCTGTGCGATCCTTAACTTCTTGAGTAATCTCATAACCATACATCCGATCGTGCTCAGCCAAAAGATTAAGCACAATAGTTTTTAAGGTTCCCCTTACATATTCGTTACTTGTCGCGTTATTCTCCATAGTTCTAATTTGTTCTCAACAAATATATATAAGTTTTTTATATATCTATTTGAATCAAATACAAGATATGCCATTAAT
>CALGRQ010000239.1 GCA_937880795.1 uncultured Dyadobacter sp.
CAGACCCCTATGGGCAGTACCATTCTCCGTACCTGGGCATGGGAAACAACCCGGCAGGTAATGTAGATCCGGACGGAGGCTGGGATGACTGGTATCTTCCGGATGGAGGTACATCGGCCGTTTGGCTGGAGAGTTCTGATCAAAACTTGGCAGGGTACACGTGGATTGGGGACGGAGATTATGAGTTCTTTGGTAAACATCTGGGTGAGGCCTCTGTAACGGCTTCGAGAATAAACCGGATAATTCAAAGAGTATATGATATTGACAAGGCCGTAAACTATTTAAATGATCATGCATACCCTGTATATGATAAAAATAATTGTGGTAATTGTGCTCGGGCTGTTCGTTTAGCAATAACAGCTGGTGGCATTAATACAGACGCACGACCAAAGTCTAAATCTGCAAAAGATTACGGACCATATATAGAAGAATGGGGCTTCAGTCTTGTAAATGAGCCTAATTATTTGCCAGTAAGGGGTGATGTAAGAGTTATACAAAATCATCCGGAAGGAAGCATACACGGGCACATGGATATGTATAATGGTTTTCGATGGGTGTCGGACTATATGCAAAATGGTACATGGCCTGGGCCAGGATATCGAAAATATAAGCCAACCTTTCAGATTTATAGGTGGGAACGCAATTTTAGAAATTTAAAAACTCAATAATGAAAAATTTAAAACTTTTTTTAATGGTGTATGTAATGACTTTTATTAATCTCGGATGTTATGCCCAAAATAATGATGATGATAAACAGGCAATCGCTATGCTAAAACATTTTTATACGATCTATAATACTGAATGGGCAACTAATCAGAGCTTGAACACAAGGCATGTCTTAGACTCACTAATGAATATTTACTGTACTAGTAGTCTGATTTCTAAAATTAGCGAACCCAATTTAGACCACGATATGCTAATTAAAGACTTATATACTACAGTTGAGTATTTGAATACCATAACCGTTACAAAAGACTCAACGAAAATAGGTGCATATATCGTTTCTTATAATGCGCCTAATGAAGATCCTCAAGGAAGGGAGTATATAGACAAAGTTATCATTCATGTAACAGTAGTAAAGGAGGGTGAAAATTATAAGATAGCTTCTGTAGAGTGATAAACTAAATATAAGCTGAATAAGCCTTTTGTAGGTGTATTAGGTAGTAATATGTGAATTGTGCAAGCACTATTGCTGCCAATAACTTAGAGTAATGTTGTATTTTCAGATGGAGAGTGTTTGAGTATAAACGGAGGAGCGCCGCAGAAGATCCGTACTGTAGGAGATGATGAAGGAATAGATATCCTGTACCTGGGCTACTACCGCGACGGAGGGATAGTGGCACAGAAAGCATATATAGGGGAAGCCGGATTTTGGATGCCCTCTCCTGGGTCGCTCGGACGCATCAACTCTAACCAGACCTGGGGTGCTTTCCAGAGTACGATCAAGGGTAATATGGCGGGTCTGAAAATGGCTGAGTATTTTGCTTATGGCAGTGCGACCGTAGCGAGTGCGGGCATTGAAGGCTTGGCCTATGCGGCATATAGGGGGGCGGGTGCTTTAGCCGTAAGAGAGGTGACGAGGACAACGTTGAAACCATTAGGTTTAGGTTCTACGGGTAGAGTGGCAGCGGCAAATCTTACCGAGCAGCTAGCTATGAAAGAAATAATATCCAGCCCTTCATCTGGAAAGGTATTAATTAGGGTTATGAAAGATGCTTCAGGTCGTTGGAGCGGCTGGAGTAAAATGTCAAATAAAACTGCTCACGGAGTAGAAATTCATTATAATGCTTTATGGGAAAATGGTGTAATTAAATCTATTGATGACTTTAAATTTATAGGAGGAAAATAATTATGAGAGTAGTTTGTAAATACAATGACCCCTCTAATATCCCAAGTGATATTCCGGATAACTTTGACTTTGGACTTGAGATAAACAAAGAGTATTTAGTAATGGGGATGTTAAATTTTAAGAAATCAAATGACTTATATTTTTTGGTTGATGAAGATGGTCGTCCAAGTTGGTTTCCGTATCAAATCTTTGAAATAAAGAATAATAATTTGCCTCAAAGTTGGGCTGTGAAAATAAATATAAGTGATGATTATGTGGATTATAAAAATCTAATGGGTTTTGATGAGCTTTGTAATAAAGAAGACTTCTTTAATCAATTATTGGAACGAGATGAAAACGTGATGCAAATTTATTTTAAACGAAAAATAGAGTTAGAAAAAAATTGAGCGAGGAATAGTATGGATGTCACTGAAATAGAAGTGTGTCAACTGGACAACGACCGACCCCAACGGGCAGTACCATTCTCCGTACCTGGGCATGGGAAACAACCCGGCAGGTAATGTAG
>CALGRQ010000240.1 GCA_937880795.1 uncultured Dyadobacter sp.
CGGAATAGCCTCACCCGCAGCCCAGCCTGGTATGCGTATAGAAACAGGAAAGCTCGTTTGTTTTTGAGGAGAAACCGTAATTTTTATATTTCCTTCCCAGGGGTAGTTTGTTTGCTGTTTGAGTATCACCGAGGTGTTTTTAACCGTCAAAGTCGCTTCATTTGCGGCAAACAGATTTATAATAACTTCATCGCCATTTTGAGCGTATATATAGGATGGTACAGATGGTAAAAAGCGGGAAACATTGGTAGGGCAACAAGCGGTTCCAAACCATTCGTGTCGAATGGCACCGCTACCTCTGCCAAAATCGTTTTTGCCATCGGAAGACATGGGGTTTACATAGAAGAACTCTTTGCCATTTACGGACATGCCTCCTAAAAATCCATTGTAAAGCACCCTTTCGAATACATCCATGTATTTGGCTTCACCGGTACTCAAGTAGATTTTGTGATTCCACAGCAAATTGGCAATCGACGCACAGGTTTCGGCATAAGCGTTGTCGTTGGGTAATATGTACCCTTTGTCAAAGGCCTCACCATCTTCGCGTGCGCCCACACCACCGGTAATGTATTGTTTTTTGTAAGTGGCATCTTCCCATATATGGTCTATGGCATTGTTGTAACGCGGGTCGGGTTTAATGGCAATCATTTCGGCTATGGCGGCATACAGGTATTGAGCGCGTACGGCATGTCCTACGGCTTCTTGCTGCCTTACCACGGGTATATGATCCTGAAAGTAGGATGGCCCTAATTTATGTTCATCCAGGAATAAGGGGCGTTTGTCGGACCTTCCCCGCATATCAATGAAAAAGCGAGCCAGGTCGAAGTATGCTTGCTTTCCTGTGGTTTTATATAGCCGAATCAGTGCCGTTTCCGTTTCCTCATGCCCAGGAACGACGATCAGTTGGCCGGGGCCGGTTCCAAAAGTTTTTACCAAATGATCGGCATTTTTGGTGGCTACATTCAGCAACGTTTTTTTGCCGGTTGCCTCGTAATGTGCAATGGCTGCTTCATAAAGATGCCCCACATTGTAGAGTTCATGGCTTCCGTTTTCAAAGGAATAGCGGGTGGGCCCGGCAATCCAGTCGTACGAACCAGTTGTGTCTTTGTTAATGGTTCTTATGGTATACAAATAGCCGTCGGGTTCCTGAGCGGCAGCAAATAAGGTAATTAAACTATCCAGATATTGATCCAGTTTTGGATCGTATTGATTTTGAAGTATATATGAGGCACCTTCAACGGTTTTGAAAACATCCGAATCATCGAACCGTGTGCCCTGAAATACTCCTTTTTTTAGCCCTCCGGCCACCGCGAAATTGTCTATACGACCCGATTTTTCAATTTCGTTTAGTACGTGGGGGATGGTTGTCTTACGGGCCGTTTCCATTCGGTCATGCCAGAAGCCTTCATGCGTTTTAACATTTTTAAGGGGGATTGGGGTTGTTTTAAGTGGTTGACTTATAGTGTTGTAAGATATTAATAAAGTAATTATATGAAGACAAAATCGGAACATGATATGGGTATTTTTAATGATAACAGATGTACATGAATCTATTAAAACGTGAAAGAACCATGCCGACATTACCATTTTGAGGTGATAGCGTACAGTGGGGAATGGTTAAAAATACCTTGAATTACAACCAATTGATATACATTGGAGTCCTTTAAGAAAAATCAATCATGAAAAGACTTATACCCTTATTATTGCTCGTGTTATTACTAGCCCAATGTAAAGACAAGCCCGATCCTACTCCTGTTCCGGGCATAGAATCGATAGCCGGCAGATGGCGAGGGACTGAAGTGATTTACCAGCGAGGCGACTCTACGGTGACGGAATCTCAGAATACGGATTTATTTATTCGGTATGATGGCGTTATACTTTATGATGGATATGCCTCCTGTTGTTCCAGGAAAACTTATCTGTTAAATGGGACTCCTTTTGAAGTGGAGCCGAAAGAAGATGTTCCCCAAAATCCCAATTGCATGTTGGTGGATTGTATGCCTTGTGACTTGAATTTGGTTACACAATCAATAGATGTAATGACGATAATATCCTGTTCAGGAACGCAGAATAAATATGTTCGTATTAAGTAAATGAGTGAAGAGTTGTTATAAAAAAGTCAAAAGTGATTGAAGGGTTGCCAACAATCACTTTCGACTTTACGGGTCTATAACCCATATTTCTCCATTCGCCTGTATAACGCGGCTCTGCTCAAACCCAGTTCGCGGGCGGCATCGGTGATATTCCCATTGAAACGTTTCATGGCTTTTACGATCAGCGTTTTTTCCATGTCTTCCAGATCAAAACCTGTTGATGTTGAATTTTGGCCGCCTGTATTCTTCAGGAAAAGATCATCGGGTTGAAGTGTCTTTTCTTGGGAAAGGATTACAGCCCGTTCTATGGCATGTTGGAGTTCACGAATATTTCCGGGCCAACTATATTGCTGCATTTTTTTGATCAATGCACTGCTAATATCCGTAACGGGTCGGTTGTATTTTTTACTGAATTGTTTGAGATAAAATTCAGCGAGCGAAGCTATATCCTCCGGGCGTTCGCGCAGGGGCGGTAGATCAAGTTCAATCGTGTTGATGCGGTATAGCAAATCCTGGCGGAAGGTTTTTTCTTCAACCATTTTTTCAATGTTCATATTGGTTGCACAAATCAATCGCACATCGAGTGGAACCTGCTTGTTAGAACCTACGCGAGTAACCTTCCTTTCTTGAATGACGGTCAGTAATTTGGCTTGCAGCGGCAAGGTTAAGTTTCCGATTTCATCCAGAAATATGGTGCCGCCTTTGGCTTCTTCAAAACGACCGGCACGGTCCTCTTTCGCATCGGTAAAGGCACCTTTTACATGTCCAAAAAGTTCGCTTTCAAAAAGACTTTCACTTAATGCGCCCAGGTCCACAGTTACAAAAGGTTTGTCGGAACGTTTCGAGTGGTGATGTACGTGTTTGGCTAGTTGCGTTTTACCTGTACCATTTTCACCCAGTATCAATACATTTGCATCGGTGGCGGCAACTCTTTCGGCGGTATGGAGTACCTGTTTCATGGCATCACTGCCGGCTATAATGGCTTCAGATCCCGACTTTTCTTTTTTATTTCCTTCCTTGTTCTTTTCTTCCACAACCGCTGGGGCACTGCTCGAAGGGTTAGTGGCCAAGGCTGCGTCAAGCGTTGCGATTAGTTTGTCATTTTCCCATGGTTTCAGCACAAAATCTGTTGCCCCCGCTTTAATAGCTCTAATGGCCATCTCTATATCGCCATAAGCAGTGATCATGATCACCTTCATAGCAGGATTGATGTCTAAAATGCGATCAAGCCAATGAAATCCTTCTCTTCCACTGTTCACATCGCGGGTATAATTCATGTCGAGCAGAATGAGGTTGTAATCTCCATTGGTTACCAGAAATGGTAGTTTTTGAGGATTTTTCTCAATGTCCACCGATTTGGCGTGGCGTTTCAGTAGAAGTTTTGCTGCGCTGAGTACATCAACGTCGTCGTCGATGATAAGAATTTTGGCTTCGGATAATTGCATGGGCTTATAATAGATATTTTTGGTCGAACGTAATTTGGTGTTCGTTAAGTATGGCTATGAATTCGTCCCTAAAAGTAATCTTTTTGTGGTGTTCTTCTTGATTTTTGACATATTCTATTAATCTGTCTTTTTCTTTGATCGAATAAGTGAAGGCGCCGTAACCTTCCTGCCAGTTGGTGAATTCTTTGAAAAGATTATTTTCTTTCATGAATACTGAACTGGCAATCTTAATATCTTTAATCAGAGAGGATAACGAAACGGTTGGGTGAAGACTGGTGAGAATATGTATATGATCTTCAATGCCATTGATCCGATAAAGGTGACAATTTTTGTTTTTCAGGATACCATATATGAATTTGAATAATTCGGGTCGGTTTTCCTTTAAAAGTACCGGCTTTCGGTCTTTGGTGCAGAAGACGATTTGATAAAGAATTTGTGTGTAGGTGCCCATGGGAGAAGGTTTGAAATTAGAATGGTTTTGTTGTTCAACCCCTGTCAGGGTTGTTGGTGGTGGATGTGCTCGTTTAATCCGCCGGGTTTCACCCGGGGCTATTTAAGTTAAAGCCCTTCGGGCTTT
>CALGRQ010000241.1 GCA_937880795.1 uncultured Dyadobacter sp.
GTATACCTTCCGTTTATTCACTTTTGCGGAAGCATTGAAGAAAATCGATAGCTGTGGACTTAAATATGTAGAAGCTTTTCCTGGACAGGTTATTGGTGGCGGCATTGAGGGTAAAATGGACTTCAAAATGTCTCCTGAAAAAAGAAAGCAAGTAAAAGCACTTCTCAAAAAACACGGTATCACCATAACCGCTTTCGGTGTGGTAAAAGGAAAAGACAAGGCTGAATGGGAGCAATTGTTTGAATTTGCAAAAGATATGGGTGTCATCAATATTGATACAGAACCAGATCCTGACCAATTTGCCTATATCATTCCTATGGCAGAAAAGTACAAAGTTAATATTGCTCTACACAATCACCCTAAACCATCTCGCTACTGGCATCCGGACACCGTCCTTAAATATGCAGCAGGAAGTAAAATGGTGGGCTCTTGCTCCGATATTGGTCACTGGGTTCGCTCCGGCCTAGACCCGGTTGCCTGCCTCAAACAATTGGAAGGCAAGGTTTTCGGCATGCACTTTAAAGATGTCGTAAAAGACACTCCAGATGGGAAATACCATGACGTAATTTGGGGAAAAGGCGATAGTAAAGTAAACGAGGTAATCGCCGAAATGAAACGTCAGAAATTCAAAGGTCCTATCTCCGTAGAGTACGAATACCATTGGGAGAACAATGGCCCTGAGGTTGCTGAGAGCGTTAAATATTTCAGAGAAACCTATGTAAAGCAGAAATAGAAACGTAAAGCAGGAAGAGAAGTATAAGCTTTATTCTTTTTATTCTCCTTCTGATCTCACTTTAAGAAGCCGCTGCAACCACGTTCGTTGTTCAGCGGCTTCTTCTTTATTGGACTGATCATCCATTTTTTCATGAATTATATCCGCTAATTCCGGTTGTCCCGCATTGACCCAGCAGGTATACCACATATCCCCGACCATCGCAACGGACGCCTTCATTCTTCGTTCTACTTGTCCACGGAGTAACTGGTGAAATTTTTCAGAAAATTCACGAGAATAGGTTCTTGTCAATACATTATTTCGAAGTTCGTAGCTGTATTTTTTATCTGGATCAAAAGTGCCAGTAAGTTCTTTTTCAAAATTAAAGACGGAATCACTGGCTGCGTGCGACGCCCTTACAACACCCCAAACCTCGTCACTAATCTTATCAATATACCGAGCCTGACCAATCCACAAATCATAATCCTCGGCAAAAAGTTCTGGGAGCCGTGACTCCCAAAAAGCATGTATACCTTCCTGCCCACTAAGTTGCCCATTATAGTTTCGTGTGGTGTGTAAAGGAACATGTGCGTCGGCTACATAATGACCCAAATCAGCACTGATGCGTAAAATTTTACGGGCATCTTTATCCTTAAACGCCTGAGTAAGCTGATAGGCAGATGCCTGTAACTGCCACGGTACAATGCCGTGTTTACGCAGGCTATCCTCTCCAAACTGTGCTACGGCATCGTTCCAATACTTCGGCAAGATCGCAACTGCACTGTCGCCGTAAACATCCAGGTCTATAAAATGCCGTTCGGCCTCTCCTACCACTGCGTATCGACGACGATCAGGATTGACAGCATTTTCGGTTAAATAATCTATATTGGTTTTAAAGAAAATCTGCATTTCAGGAGGTAATCGAAAGACTGCCAACCTATTAATACGTTTGTGAGCCCAAAATCCCCAGTTCACCTCCCCAGGAAAGGATACTTTTGTGAAGGAAACCGAAATTACAAACAGCAATATCATCCCAATTAAGACAACAACCTCCATCAAACATCGCGTGAGCTTAGATTTGGTCTCCATCCCGCTTTCATTGTTAACTGTATCAATTGCCTGTAAAACATTTCTTGATACCAGTTTGTGCTTAAAAAGTAACCGATCACCCTAGATACATATTTATGCGTTGTATTTGAAAAGAACCATGGCCCCTATACGATTTGAGACACACCGATACCTATTAAAAAAATAGAACATTCGAGTATTTCAAAATATTCTTCTATTCATCCAAAAATGGACAACATTTAATTTCGACAAAGTCGATATAATCAAAATTGATTATATTTTTTATATAAATAATACAATATTGAAAATTATACTATCTTTGTGCACCGTTCTTTTGAACGGAAATCGGCCCACCGAAAAATAAGGACTCAGCCAAAACTAATTGGTAAGTCATCTCGGCAATACAAAAGGCATCAAGGATTAATCGATATCAAGAGCAAGCAAAACAAGGAACCAGGTTCATGACCTGCGCTACCATAAAGATAAATAATAGTAATAGGAGTGAAAATTCGAAACAGAGTCGGGCATCCCGGCTCTGTTTTTCTTAATATCGAATCTACCAGTTAATCGGTTCCAGTCCATGATCTTGCAAATAGGCATTTGCTTTACTAAAATGATGGTTTCCGAACCAACCACCGCCATTGGCTGACATGGGAGAAGGATGCTTTGACTTTAAAATATAGTGCCGGCTCGCATCTATAACAGCTCCCTTATCCTGAGCATATTTACCCCACAGAAGAAACACCACATTGCTCTTTTCTGCTGATATACATTTAATTACCGCATCCGTAAAAGTTTCCCACCCTTTCTTTTGATGTGAACCTGCCGAAGCACCACGCACTGTAAGCGTTGCGTTCAACAGCAAAACGCCCTGAGAGGCCCAGCGCTCCAGATTGCCAGTCGCTGGAAATGGCTTACCCAGGTCACCCTGTATTTCTTTAAAAATATTCATTAGAGAGGGCGGCATACGCACACCGTCATTTACAGAAAAACACAACCCATTGGCTTGGCCCACCCCATGATATGGATCCTGACCGAGTATAACAACCCTACATTTATCAAATGTACAGTGACTGAATGCATTAAATATTTGCTTGGCTGGTGGATAAACCACACTGGCCCCATACTCCTCCTTGACAAAGCTGACCAATTCCTGAAAGTATGGCTTTTCGAATTCGCTGGCGAGCCTTTCTTTCCAGGACTCTTCTATTTTAACATCCATATCCACTCGTTTAATTAAAAACCAAATTAATATCATTTTGATTTGGTTTTATCAGCATTTGATGACTATTTTCGTTTAGGATGATTATTTCTGGTATTTATCTGGATATATCTGAATTTCGCAATACAACCGACTCCCTCAATATCTATGGTTTCGAAAATAACAGAAGGTGTAAAAGTCACCGTATTGACCGAATACCAGCCGGATTACTCCAATCCGGTACAGGAGCATTACGTATTTACGTATAAAATTTTAATTGAGAACCATAGCGAACATACCGTTAAGTTATTGAGACGTCACTGGCTCATCTATGATTCAAACGGAACGATGCGTGAAGTTGAAGGTGAAGGCGTAGTTGGTTTACAACCCCTTTTAGAACCGGGAGAAGGCCATGAATATGTTTCCGGATGTAATTTACGTACGGATATAGGAAAAATGTCTGGAACTTACTTGATGGAACGTGTCGTTGACGGTAAACAATTCAGGGTCATTGTCCCATCATTTGCTCTGGTAGTTCCTTACAGGCTTAATTAAGGTATAGGGAATTCCTTTTTACCATTCGTCATTAACATTAATCAATTTGGTTGCCGCATACATTAAATATCTGCTTCGTTCAGGAAACGAACATGCCATTCATTCTCCATTTCTTTTTGAATTATACACTCAGGTAATTAAGGGTAATCGGGATAACAACCCTGACTACGACGATTTAAAAGCACTTCGAAAGGAATTACTTGCCAGTAAGCGTGAAATTGAAATTCTTGATCTTGGTGCAGGTTCGAGAGTTAACAAATCCAACATACGAAAAATAGGGACGATCGCGAAAAATGCCGAAAAGCCCGAAAAATTTGGCAAGCTTTTCTATCGACTTATCAAAAGACTTCAACCAAAAAATGTACTGGAATTAGGGACTTCACTTGGGCTTACCACGCTTTACATGCATCGCGCTAAACCTGACGC
>CALGRQ010000242.1 GCA_937880795.1 uncultured Dyadobacter sp.
GATTATATCTACAATTATGAATTTGATGAAGCTGAGGGGGTGATTAATCAGCTGGAAAAAAAGTATCCTAATCATCCAGTTATATATATTCTTGACTCGTTTATTCTCTACTGGAAACATTTACCGATTAAAGACAATCCTACCAAGTCAAAGGAATATGTTCAGAAGTTGAACATGGCGCTGAGTGCTACTGAGAAAAAATTTGGAAAGGATACCAAAGATCCTGAAGGTATATTTTACATCATGGTGGCAAGAGGGTATTCGGCCATGATGTACAACTACCGGGGTGAAATGCTTAACGCAGCGGGTGAAGGTAAAAAGGCTTACAATGCTTTTGTGGAAGGGATGAAGCTGATGGACAAAAATCCTGATTTCTATTTCACATCAGGGATGTATAATTATTATGTGGAAATTTACCCGGAACTCCATCCGATGGTGAAACCGTTGCTGATCTTTTTTAAGGACGGGGATAAGGCGCTGGGCTTAAAACAGGTTGATATAGCCAGCCGACAGGGTATTATAACACGCGCCGAAGCCTGTTTTTATCAGGCACATTTATATGTAAAGTATGAAATGCGACCAGATAAGGCGGTTCCATATTTGAACAAGCTCACAGACTGGTATCCACAAAATCCGATTTTTGCGATGAAAAATGCGGAAGCACTTTTACTTGCGGGGAAATTTGAAGAAGCCAACAAGCATGTCGATATGTTACGTAAATATACCACTGGTTTTTTCCCCATAGCCTTTCATACTTTTAAGGGATATGATTATGAAAAGGACACGAAGAGTGATGCTGCGGCGCAACGTGAATACACGCTCGCTTTAAAAATTCCTCACGACGCGCAGTATACAAAAGAATATCACGCTATGGCCTATGCCGGTTTAGCACGTATCGCCATGAGAGCTGGAAATAAAGCGAAAGCGAAGGAGTACTATAAAAAATGTCTGGAAAAATCGGAGTATAAGGCGTTGATCAGGGAAGCGAAAGCATTCAAGTAGATTATTTGTTGTCAGTGGGCAATGTGTTGATAATTTGTTAGTTAGGTTTTTATTCTTTACTTTTTAGAATCAGTTTGTAAATGAGTTTACCTAATTCTATGAATGATGAGAATTCCGGTATTGAAACCTATACCTACTCGAAATGAGTTGGTGGATCTGTTAAATCGCGAATTTACAGGTCGCTTTACATCCAAATTATTTGGGTTGAATAACAGTGTGATGGTCCGCAAATCTCCCTGGACTGGGGTGCAAATTACAGAAGGTAATGCTGCTTTTGATTTGCAAGTGACTACACCAACCATTGGCATGGGCTATATGCTGGCGATTTTGGAAATGACCGGCCTCGCATTTGCTTTTGTCATGCCTCTACGGTCTGAAGGGCAGGAGATGGAACGGGAAATTGCAGACCTACTGAAAAAAGAATACGGAACTCTGTAAAACATAGCTCCGTATATCAGGATTCTGTTAATTCGTTTATTACGGCTTACGTATTCCTTTGATGCATGAAAAACCTACTCATTACAATGCTGTGAAATAGTTGACCTCAAGGTATTGACCTGCATCTATTATCTTGTCTTTTTGGGGTTTCAGTTCTTTAATAACCCCGGCAACTGTAACCCGGTTTTGAAGCGTTTTTTTAGACGTATTGCTAATGGCAATAATGAGTTTTTCATCGGATTTTTCATCCCGGATTTCGTATACCTGGTACATGTCGCTAATCGGTATGGGTACAAATGCCTTTCCAACTGGAACTAATACCATGCCGCTGAAATAACCTTTGGACTCTTTTAACTCGGGTATACCAGTAATTAAAACACTGGTCGATAATGGCAAAGTATGAACTGCTGTCGGGTGTTGTACTGGCTTATATTTCTCGTAAGCCGACCGTAAATTTTCATCCAGTTTTGCCATGACTAATTCCTGATCTGCGGAATCCAATTTTGATAAAGACAATTCCAAAAACAGAATGAAAATTTACGGTCGGCTTACGAGAAAT
>CALGRQ010000243.1 GCA_937880795.1 uncultured Dyadobacter sp.
ATGATACGGGGGTTATCTGTGTTTTTCCAATAATCATAAATTTGGCCACTGGCTCCCATGTAGGCTGCATCCAACTTATACAGCAGATCAACCTCATTTTTACATGTCGTCAACAGGCTTGTCAAGTTGGCTACAGACAGCGGTGCATTTGCAGCACCCCTATAATCTCCACCTGTTGCCCCAATGTTTTTTAAGACGGCATCTTTTACCTTCGTATTAAATTCTAAGTTGGAATTAGTCGTGTTACTTGGGTTCTTAGCAAATGCGCCAAACAAACCACCTGGTCCTAAATAAGAAGATGAGGCAACCCATTTCAGTTTTGAAGTATACCCATTACCTACGCCTGTGGAAGGAAGAGGAATGCTTGAACTCGGTCCATCCACTCCGCCAAAGAAAGCTCCATCAGTATCATCCATAATAAATATCCCCTTCAGTGTTTCGTTCGATGGATTATTATGAATCATCATCACCGCTTCTTCCTCAGCATCCAACATCATATATAAAATCTGAAACTTGATAAGGTTTTCTATATCGATATAACTTTTTAGGGTCTGTAAGTTTTTTGAATTCTTTGCATTGATTATGCTTGTCCAAATCCCAGGATCTCCATCCCCATCTTCTACAACACCACCAGGCCAGCCAGCCTTCTTCATGCTTACTTTGGTATAATCTTCATCACTACCCCCGAAAACTTCTTCTAGGTTTTGTGCCTTAAAATCGTTTCTTAGTGTTTTGAGCCCCCTATATTTCCCGTTATAGAAGAAATTAACATAGCGCGTTTCCAAACCGAACATGCCCATTTGCTTATGCAGTTTCATCGTAGCACGTTCTGTATATCTCAAATAACCAATGTTACAGCATAATTTTTGTGGACCATCCTGCCCCTCTTTCAATTCCAACGTTTGAAACTTTGATGGCAATTTGTACACATCGTTTGGATCTGCATCAAAAAAAGGATACTTCGCTTTCTTTACCTCTTCACCCGCATCCTTATTAAATTTAGTTTTAACCCCGCTATTGTAATACCCCAAAGACCAAAGCCCAAATTTCCGGCTGGTTGACTTACTTACAAAATTCGCTCTACCCGGGTACACATGATTATCAATGTATTCTGTTGTAGATAATTTCCAATCAGCCGTTAATTCAGCATCCGGACCACTGATTGAAATTATTGGAATTTGTGACATTGCATTGGCGTACTCCGTTGCGGTTATATTGGATTTAAACCACCATTCTCCAGTAAACAGGTTGAAAGGTTCATTTTCATAATTGCTTTTCAGCATATATGATTTGGACTCTACTAAGGATGATCCGTTGGCACCGTACGCATAAAATTTATAAACAGCGGTGGCATTAACATGAATCGGCCCTGTATAAATTGTTCCAATAGAATTGGTTGGTGTACTCCCATTGCTGGTGTATCTAACCGTTACACCAGCCGGAACAGTGAGGATCAAATTAAATGCACCAGGATAAAGACCTCTGTCGTGGCTAAAACCTATATTGTAGTATTGCTTCCCCAAACTATTATCAGCACGAAACGTTGGTTCCAAAAATTTTACGGCGGGGCCTGTACCATTAGGATACCTCCCATGACTTTCTCCGGAAACCTGTGCGCCAAATGTAAATCTGTTCAGCTCACTTAACACACCGTTTAATTTTCGGGATAAATACAAAGACTCCCCATCAGAACTCATTCCAAATGGTATATGATACTGCCCAGCGGATGAAGTACCATCCGCAATAATGATCGCATATCCTTTGGCAGGAATTTCCAAGTTGGTAATTTCTGCCAGAGCAGGATTAGCATTTTTATCAGAAATGAAAATGTTCCCTGCAATCTTTAATGGACGACTGTGCCTGTTATACAACTCAATCCAGTCATCGGCTACCCCACCAGCTCCTTGCGAAGACACCTCATTAATTACCAATGAGTCCATTTGAGCCACATCGGTAATTGGCACTACCGCAACCGAAGGCATTTTATAATCGATGACTAATACAGGCCGCTGTGATTGATCATCCGCAGTGAAAACCGCACCACAAGAATTGGCCTGATTTCCCGTAAACTTGAAAAGCATAGATTGTCCACTGCTCCAACCCGTAGCCCTTATTTCATTAACAATTGCCGTTAAACTTGGCGTATTAAGGATTGTATAACCTGCTTGCAACACCGGATATGCCCAACTGGCATTTGAAGTAGTATAAGTACGCGACGTAATATTGTAGCTATTACTGCTTATAGGAGCTGCGTTTCCACGCTCCCCCTTAATCTCAACCGTAGTAGCTGCTAAGCTACCATAGTTTGAAAATTTGATATAAGCTGCAACAACCTGTGCTTCATTGGGAAGATTCACATTACTGAACCGGAATGCAGATGTTTTATAGTCAAGTGAACCACCGAGGTATAAAGCACTAATTGTATTATTAATGCTCCCATTTGTCTTCTCGATAGCATCGTCGGTTTTAATCGTAAGCGGAATACTTATGGTTTGCGTAACTTGGGCATACCCCATAAAAACGGAACAAATCAAACATAAAAACAGGCATAGTGTAGATATTTTTTTCATAGTGTATATTTTTTTATGGACGCAAATATAAAATTTATAACCACAAAAAAATACGCTATAAACACCTCATCAGTTTTATTAAAAACACATTATATTTCAACAGTTTCATACATCATAAATTACATTCTATAAATTCATAAAATCACAAAATAAAACTTATTTATAATTTATATACAATTAAAATATTAAGAGCAATTTAAAACATAAATTATAGTTTCAAACATTACCTCCAAACATCGTAGAACGATTGTATATATCTTGTAAAACAAGTACTTAAAAACACAAAAAAAATACCACAAAGCGTTCTGAACAAACAAAAACATCCTACATATGAATGCATTTATCAAATTTTACATGATAAAGGAGAAAATGTCACTTACGCCTAAAACACCTATTCAAGCACATCTATTCTATATTAATCTTGCAGTAACCAAATAAATAAAATAGAATAATAACAAATACAAAAACAAAATTATTTCAACACAGAAAAATATTTAAAATATAAAATTACGGCTCAAAAAAAATATTTTTTGAGCCGTAACAATAAAAAAATAACCATCCTTTTTTAAAACTATATAAATCTTAAACAACCTACACCTATTTCATTGGTATTTTGATACGGACCAATATCAATTCAATACTTTTATACAAATAAATCACAGTATCAAAACGAGAGAATTACAAGAGGACTTCCCCATACCAATCACTGAAATAAAAGTTATTTACCATTATATTCTGAGAATCTTATACATTTCTTCTTGGCTGAGAACAACCTAATGTATAGAGCTATACATCCAGCTTCCCAGAACTATCGCTATTAAAATTTGGGTAGAGGGCGGTAAAACGATCCCCACGATTCACTTTTAGTCATAAGGTTTTAAGCAACGTCTTCTATACATAACAAAATTTCGTTGCGGAGTGATTGTCTCATCAAAGATCCATTGTCATAGGATTCATGAAAATTAGCAGAAGATTATTACTGAAGAATGTCATAGCATTTCCTGTGCTCACTTACCTCAATATAGATCCTATAAAAAGACAAAAACCTTTACGCGTGAGCCTCATCGGTCATACGGGCAAAGGCGATTATGGACATGGCCTCGATAAAGCCTGGCTAACCATTCCCGGTGTACAACTCGTTGCCGTGTCAGATCCCGATGCCGCCGGGCTTGCAAATGCGAAGAAACGATTACAACTGAAGCAGGGATATTTAAGCTATTCAGAAATGCTTGAAAAAGAAAAACCTGACATTGTTTGTATTGCCCCACGATTCATCCACGAACACCATGATATGGTTCTCCAATCCATTAAAAATGAGGTCAAAGGTATTTACATGGAGAAACCTTTCTGTCGAAATTTAGTTGAAGCCAAAGGTATCGTAGCGCTTTGCCAACAGCAACAAGTTAAACTGGCTCTGGCTCACAGAAACCGATATCATCCTGCCTTAAACATGGCAAAAAAACTTATACAAGACGGACAGATCGGCCAAATCATTGAAATCAGGGGAAGAGGAAAAGAAGATCACCGTGGAGGAACCTTAGACTTATGGGTACTGGGCTCACATATATTAAATCTGGTCCCAATATTTACAGGCAAATTCACCGCTTGCTATGCATCCATGTATCAGGATAACAATCCGATTGGTAAAGCCGATCTACGGGAAGGTGCAGAAGGAGTAGGAACCATTGCAGGAAATGCGTTACACGCAAGATTCGAAACCACTAAAGGAATTCCATTCTTTTTCGATTCCATACAGCATAAAAAGGCGAATGACTCCGCATTCGGTTTCCGTATCTATGGCACAAAGGGCTCACTTGACTTCCGAATAGACCAGAACCCTTTTATATATTATGCTGCCAGAAACGACACTCAAGGAGGACCTCGAAATTGGGAACCTGTGAGTAGTATAGGAATTAATAAACCAGAAGAAGATCCACAGATGTATAGCAATTTGATGAATCATCGCATCCCTATTTTGGATTTGATTTCCTCAATACAAAGCCATCAACAACCGCTGTGTAATGCCTCCGAGGGGCTCGATACTATGGAGGCGATTATGGCAATTTTTGAATCGCAACGTCTGGATGGTGCGCGTGTTCCACTTCCATTACATAGTTATGAAAACGCTCTTGATTCTCTAAAATAATATAACTCTGATCATATGCTCAAAATTGGTCTAGTCTGCAATACACCAGCAGCATTTCCGCTACTTCAATGGTGTCACCAAAACCAACTCCTGGCAGGGGTGGCTATTTTAAATACCGTATCAGACTTTGCCCAAGATACACAACCGATATGTAGCCAAAACCATATACCTTTCAAACTTCTGGATACAGACGATGTTACCACAGCGCTAGTTACGTGGCAAAAAGATGTAGCGCCTGATCTCGTATTGGTACTAGCCTTTCCGTTCAAAATTAGTCCTACGGTTTTCAAAGCGGTTCCATTGGGTTACTTTAATATTCATTTTGGAAAGTTGCCCACATATGCCGGGAGCTTCCCGCTGTTTTGGCAAATCATCGACAAAATATCAACCGGAACTGTTACGATTCATCAGATGGATGAAAATTTTGATTCTGGCCCTCTTGCTATTGAACTCCCTTTTCAAATTGAACGTGACTTGTCCTATGGTATGCTGGAGTCTCACTATGGCTTTGTCGCCATACATGCAGTACATGAATTGTTAACGCGTATAATTCAAAAAACGATCAAGCTGATACCTCAGCCCGCTTCGCAACTCGCCCCCTCACCCAAGCCCGTACTGAAAGATTTGATCATTCAATGGGAACATATGACAGCAACCAACGTTACGGCCTTAATACTTGCCACCAATCCATGGAACAAAGGGGCTATTGCTTTAATTAATGGACTTGATATCAAGATATTGGATGCAATGCCCGGCGATAGCACACAGTTGGCACCAGGAACTGTTTATCGAAACAATGAAGGAGCTATGGCAGTAGCTTGCCAACATCATACATCGATCATTATCCTTATCGTTTATTGCCATTTGGGATATTTTGAAAGGCAAAAAATCTGGAAACTAGGTTTGCAAGAAGGAGATTGTTTTCAGAGTATACAATTATAGTACAGATCCAATTTCTCTATTCCGCTCCATCGTTGTTAACAACTGATTCATTTTTCTGATCGCTTCTTTGCGATTACCCTGCAACTATTTTGAGACCTCCTACTACCGTTCATCGTATAGCTGAGCGAAAGAAGCCTAATTGAAAGGAATCACACCAGTCCACAAAACCGCTTAATAAATTCATTACTAAATAATTAGCAATCATATAGGGTAATTAAATATTTTAACTACATTTGAACTACTTTGAATTTAAAGTAGAATTAATATTACTATTAAATCAATTTCCACTTATACCCTCAAATTCAATGATGACAATTTCAAACCCATTATCCTTGTATACTTAGTTAGGAAACAAGGAACTTCTTTTCAAATCTTCTTAGTAACACATCCCTAGGAAGAAGATGACGGTACAGAGCACTTATTATGTATCGCCTGCTACTTATATGTGCGCATTTCGAACTTGATTCGCTGTAACAACACCGTTTATGACGAGTCGCATCGGTTGAAACGCTGTTACGATTCGTATAGATTATACGAGTGTTTATTCTTTTGAAGTAATACCGATTTTAAAACTTAACCCCACGAAAACTATGGAAGGAACCATGGGAGAAGTAAGGCTTTTTGCCGGTAATTTTCCACCCCGCTCTTGGGCTTTTTGTAACGGAGCTTTACTACCTATTAATGTCTATGAAGCCTTGTATACTATTATTGGAACTACGTATGGAGGCGATGGACAAACAACATTTGCCGTGCCCGATTTGCGTGGCCGACTACCAATTGGTGCAGGAACGGGTCCCGGTTTACCCAATATCCAGTTAGGCCAAATAAGCGGTTTTGAAACACAGACCCTAACCATCGCCACTATGCCTACCCATAGTCATCAACAGATGGGCTCGGCAGGTGAACCTACACAAAATTCCTCGTTGGGTGCATCGCCGGCCACAAATGGAAGATCAACGAGTCCCGCTATGCCCAACATTTATACCACTCAGGCTGCTTCCGTTCCCACTGGAACGTCCACCGGCCCGGCTGGATCCAATTTACCTTTTACAATCGTTCAGCCTGTAAGTACATCCAATTTTATTATTTGTATAGAAGGCATTTATCCAAGTCGAGAATAATTTACACAAACCCCCTCAAACACGAATCATTATGGAAGGTACAATCGGAGAAATCAGATTATTTGCAGGAAATTTCAACCCAAAGACATGGGCTTTTTGCAATGGCCAAATATTAAGTATTGTCCAGAATCAGGCTCTGTTCGCTATACTAGGCACCACCTATGGCGGTGATGGCAGAACAACTTTTGCCCTACCCGACTTCCGGGGCAGAGTGGCAATTGGCGCCGGACAAGGTCCGGGCTTATCTCCCTATACACTTGGAGAACAGACCGGCTCGCCCACAGTAACACTAACCACCCCGAATCTACCACCACACACGCACAACCAAATGGCCTCTTCGGGAGAACCTACACAAAATTCGGCTCAAGGTGCGTCACTAGCTTCCAATGGAAGGTCAACAACACCCCCGATGCCGAATATTTATACCAACTACAACATACCCGTACCGATGAATAGTGTAACGGCTCCAACAGGTAATAATCAGCCATTGAGTATCGTGCAGCCTGTATTGGGGATGAACTATATTATATGCCTGTACGGCATGTTTCCACCGCGAGACTAATTATAACTGCAACCGCCTATTCATTTTGTTTTTTGATAAGGCGGTTGCAGGCAGTCTATTTCGCATTTTATATTTTCCCCTCCTGTAATCCTCCATTTGTCTTGAACCTCTATCCCTATGAAAGCCTTATTCAGTACTATCGTTGTACTCAGTTTGCATATAGCATTACTGCTACCCCGCACTTATGGACAAATTACAGAGGGATTTGAAGATGAAGGCCCAAGTGTGCCCATCGGCTCTTATTTAAGAAATTTCTCTCAAGGTGGGATAAGCTTCACTTCAAGCGGTAAACTTGTTGTATTTGGAAATACGGGTAGCGCTTGGGGGGCTTCGGGATCATTCTATTATTTACATACGGAACCATCACTATCTAGCGCTGATGGTGTTGGTACAATCACCATCACAACACCAGCCACATCCTTCCGCATTATCTCCTTTGCAGCCTATGTCTCCACTGATATGGGTGGCAATACACCTTCGAGTGGAGACGTAACCTTTAAGGCTAATCTGGCTTCCGGCGGTGTAGCATCAGAAACCATCACCGTGAATTCAACCACGCAAGGATCGGGATACGATATCAGCAATACCTTCACTGGCGCTTTAAATACAGATATCACCTCATTGACCATTACCCTATCTTCAGGACTTAAATATATAGATCTGGACAACATTGTTTTTACCACTGCTCCATTAGCAGCCAACCAATACTCAATTTCGGATGTTACCAAGCTGGAAGGTAATGCAGGTACAACTTCCTTCAATTTCACAGTTAGTCGTACACAAACTCAAGCCACGGGTTCTGTTCAAGTATCTACAACAAATGGTACTGCTACATCTCCGACGGATTTTACAGCCCTCTCGACGCAGACAATTAATTTTGCTATTGGTGAATCCTCTAAAAATGTTTCCGTAGTAGTAAATGGTGATACATCTCCCGAATCGGATGAATTATTCACCGTAAATTTAGCCAACCCGGTGAACGGTGTCATTTTAAGAGGGACAGGAGTAGGTACCATCAAAGATGACGACAGCATTACGGAGAACTTTGAAAATGAGATAACAGACAGCCAAAATTTTACTCAAAATGGAATTAACTTTTCAAGTACGGGGAGTTTGGTGATTTCACCCAATGGCGGAGCTGGTTCAGGAGGAACTCTTGATACACGGATTGGTAACGGAGGCACAGCCTCTGGTATAGTGGGTACATTCGGTATTACCACCACAGCAACATCATTTAATATGATATCCATTGAAATGTTTGCCTCCAACGACGATGGATATAACCCCAAAAACGGAACAGTTACATTCACAGGAACGAAGGCAGATGGTACTGGAACTATAACCCATGCTGCTACATTTACTGCCTCAGGAGATAACTTTACATTGGTGAATTTTGCAGGAACGCCATTTGCCAACGTACAGCTCACTTCCGTCTCCATTTCTACATCAACGGGCCTAAACTATATTGCTCTGGATAATTTAAAATTTGG
>CALGRQ010000244.1 GCA_937880795.1 uncultured Dyadobacter sp.
AATACTTTCAGTCTCTGTAATGTATAGAATTGTTTTATCTAAAAAGGCTGAGCAGGACTTGTATAGCTTACTGAAATCAGAACCAAAAGTTTATAAAAAAGCGATTCTGTTGTTAAAGGAGATTGAGCAGCATCCCAGAACAGGTCGGGGAAAGCCCACATTGAAGCAACACAACCTTGCGGGATTATATGCCAGAAAAATTACAGACAAACACAGATTGGTTTATGCTGTTAATGACGATATTATAACCGTTGATATCCTTTCTGCAAAAGGACATTACGATGATAAATAGTTAAACTCATATGCCATTTTTATTACGAATACTAAGCATTTTGCTTTTTGTCTTTTTGGCAATAGGGATGTTTAATCCACTAAAACTTTCTTTCTTTCTCTGGCGTCCTACAAGGTGGAACGTAATTATTTATTTCATTATAGGCTGCCTTATTGTTGAGTGGCTAGAAAAATCCTTCGTTCTCAATATACCTTAATTTATGTAAAGCATTGTAAGTTCAGTCGTCGGTCGTTAAATTTGTTAAAATTGAAGGTGGACTCACTCCACCAGTGAAAAACCTAATCCCTTCGGGCTTGGTTATTTCCCTGGTTCCGTTTCGGCAGGAGATCCTGCACCCCGGCCATCCGGATAAACAAATACAGCTATGGCTTTTGCAATATTGAGAGTTGAGAAAATGAATAAAATGGGAAGTATAGGAGGCAAAGACTCTCACGAGCTTCGCCAACGGGAAACCCTAAACGCAGATTCGGAGCGGGAGAGTTTAAACCGGCAGATCATTGGCACGGTTGCACTGGATGATGTGAAGGAAAGGCTGGGCAAGACTGGCGTATCGATCCGGAAGGATTCGGTGCTTGCGATCGATGTTTTTGCCACCGCCAGTCCGGAGTTTTTTGCCCGGAACCATCCGGATGACCCGGCTTGCCGGGCTTTTCAGCGCAGCCTGGTAGACTTCCTGCATAAAGAGTTTGGAAGGGATAACGTAGTGAGCTTACGTGCACACCACGACGAGACCAGTCGGCATTGGCACGCTACGGTTGTACCTATAAGGGAAAAGACAATCAAGGTTGGCCGTCAGGTAAAAACGGAGCGGACGGAGAATCGGCTTTGTGCGAAAGACTGGCTTGGCGGTGACCGGCATACGTTGAGCAAATTACAAACCAGATTTGCAAATAGTATGCAGCACCTGGGACTTCAAAGAGGAATCGTGGGCAGCCAGGCTAAACATGTTGAAGTGAAACAGTTTTATACACTTGCCCAGGAAGCAGCAAACAGGGTAGAAAGCATAGAGCAGCACTTCCCTAGGATCAATCCGGATCGATACATTGCAAATACAGAGAAACCAGATTGGTATAACCGGATTAACCCAGAAGAATATGCAAAAGAGTCTGTTAAGAAGGCAGTTGGAGCACTTTCTTCGGATATCGACAAAGTAAATAAAAATGTTAGCCAGGCTAAGCAAAATGAGCTAATCAAAACGGCAGTACCTGCAATCAATGCACTTGCCGAGAAGAGTGGAGCCCGCCAGAGCCAGGCAGAAAGAGCACTTTTATCCCTGGGATACCGGCTTGATCAGCACGGTGGGCTTATCAATATTCAGGAAGAACGTAAGGAAGCTATTAAAAGCGCAGTCCTGCATGTTTTATCAAAGAGCACTTCCATGGAGGTATTTCAGCAAGAGCTATTGAAGAAGAGTATCGAATTAGGATTATCAAAAGAAGAATGGGAAGATTCGGAGAAAAAAACGGCCAAAATGCTCTTTTATAAAGATGGAAAGGGCAATGCTATGTCATCGAAGGATTTAGGGTCAGAATTTATGCTTAGCAGTGTTTCCAGGACAACAAGAGAAAATGCCCAGGTTGAGCAAGATCGTGAAGCTATTGCCAAATCAAAAATCGCTTATGAAACAACCATAGCGAAGAGCTTCGCGCACTATAAAGGCAGTACCACTGAATTGTTGAAATACCTGAAAAGCTTACAACATGATGATATTGAAAGAATTAGTAAAATACTTGGACAGGAACAAGGGAAAATTGGGGTCGAGTATGTCCGACATAGGTTACAAGCTGATATCAATAAAAACGAGCTACAGTTAGCTGGTGAACGAGATAAGCTCAGGAGAGAAGGGTATGATATCGGGAAACAGAGAGAAAATAATTTAAGAATGTAAATCAAAAATACTATTAAAGCGGTATAATCGGGTTGTACCGCTTTAATAGTATTGTAGACTGAATAAAATAGATGTACTAGCCTAACATGACCAATTTTAATATTTATTCAAGGATACATTAGAAGAAATAATTATTTCTTAACTATAATTTTTTTACTAAACGAAGTGCCGTTTTTTAAATTAAAATTGATGATATAAAGACCGTTTGTAAGGGATTTTATATCTAAATTATTTTCCCCGAATGTATTTGAATCTAATTTTTGAACCCCAAACTGGTCGTAAATTTTTACATTACTTACGCTTTTCATATCTAAGTTAGATATATTTAGGATAGTGGATACCGGGTTTGGGTGAAGAGAAACTAATAATTCCGAGTTTTTTGTGTCTAAGCTTTTGATCGAACTATATGCATAGCTGTTATCTTTATCAACCATTTTTAATCTGTAATAAATCGTTGTCATACCTGAGAGGTTAGAATCTAAAAATTTATAATTACCTACCGGATTGCTGACAACATTAGAAACAGTGCTCCATTTTTTAGCATTAGAACTTTTTTCTACTTCAAAATGAGAAAAATTAACTTCTTCTGTTGTATTCCATTGTAAAAGGACATTGGTGTTTTCCAAAGAGGCATCAAATTTGACCAAGCGAACTGGTAATGGATCCTGTATCCATTTAACTGAAATAGATCGAAAAGGGCTTGCTATATTTTCCTCTCCTCTGTGCAAAAATTCCTGAGATTCGAGTGAGGCGCTGCATGGTTTATAGACCTGAAGGTTATTAATGTTATAATAGAGTGGATTATCATAAATCGCCTTGATAGAAAACTCACCGATAGTTGACGAGCTTAAAGTAAGTCTTGCTGCCGCTGCTGTAATTGTAAGAGTTGAACCTAAAAGTGTTCCGCCTGTAACTGTTTGGACAGTAATACCGGCAGGTATTTCCAGTTTTACAATGTTAGTTTGGCCGCTTTGAAAAGATGACCACGAAAATGGAATGTCAACTTGAATTGTACCTGTATTAACGATACCCACTCCCGTTTCTCCGTTAGGGAAATTCATGTCGAAGGTAGGTTCAGCCGGTGAAGGAATTGTAGGGACGGCAGCTTGCGCTTGTGCTTCCCAACTACCTGGAGTAAATGCGTCATTAACTGGGCTTGATTGTGTTGTCCAAATTCCTAATTGTATGTCACCCTTAATATCATAGGTTACACCCTCAGCCTGCCTGATCAGCCATAAGATTCTTGCAATCTTTAAATTATCTATACTCGCGTCAAATCCGTCGCGGTCAATGTCGTAATTCGACGTTGAGTTAAGCGTATATTGATATTCGCCAGGATAAAACCAATAACCAGGTGAAGTAGCTTCTTTTGATTGGTCAAGGCAAAAAGCGGATTCAACCCTTACAAAATTCCGATTCTGGTCGAAATAAGCCATACATGCTGGCAAAAAAAGATAAGAAGGGGTGCTCTGATTCTCCAACTGACTCTCCTGATCATCTACAATTACGTAAGAGTTAGGAGTAATAAAATTTTTCCAAACAAGCCCGCTCCTACCTTGATTGCAAGTCTGTATGAGAACATCACCAGTTAAAAATCGGATAATATTATTGTTACTCACATTTGGTGTACTACCATAAAAGACGATTGTAGCGGTACCGTCGATGATGTATTGCTGACCTATTTTAGAAGCAAAATTGCTGGTATTAATGTCATCAACAAGCGTGCCGGATTCATTTTCACCGCTATATATTTTCACCGATGTTCCTGCATTAAAGCTAAATTGAATATTACTTTTCCAAAGTCCGTCCCATCAAGTGTTGGAGATATAGTGATCGATTTCCTGTTAGTGAAAGTTATATTTTGATTGTGAAAATAAAAATATCCAATTGTTTTTCCTCCGGCCGAACCGGATGGTGATCCCGAAGGAATCTCGCCGGGAAATAGATATTGATGAGATGATTCGCTAAATGATCCTGCATGGTACCCACCTGGTAAATTTGGACAGGTTTGCGAATAGGAAACTGTTGCGAGGGAGTAAACCAAAGCCAGTATAAACGAAAATAGTTTACAAGAAATGTAGAATTTTTTCATAAAAATTTTTATTCTATTAATTATCAATAAACGTATATATACATCTTATTAAGTTACGATGGTATATAGAAAAAGTAACATAATATAGAATTTTTTTTTCTAGATAATAGAAATATAGTTAAAAAGTTTATTCGATACAAAAGTAAAATAGCGCATAAATGCATATTACACTTACTCTAAAAATGTGTAAAATATGATATTTTGATTTAGGGGGGTATAAATAAAATTGAGATGGATATAAAGGTTGACGCTACAAAAGCGGTCCAGATTTCAATATCAATGAATGGGTAAAATTCAATATTTTCTCTTACTAGCGGTGCATTAAAAATATAACAAAACACATAATTTTTAAGATGTGTTGTCATAACCATTATTATGTTAAATGAGAAAACACAGAACAAGGGCCTGGCAGCAGTTTTGTGAAAGTTCTTTGAATAGTACAAGGAGAACGCACTTTTCCATTTGTTCCGGATCAGCAGACATTAGATGAAGCCTTCTCTTGAAACGAGGTAACTTACGCACTTTAACTATTAAGGAAGGTTTTTGATATTTTTTTGCCGTATACCCCCTCATATATGAAAACGCTCTTCTATATTGTTCTAGCTGGATACTTTTATTGGCACTCGATTATTTGCTTCTTAGCATTTTTCAGGAACGGAAGTCAGAAGACTTTTACCATGCCCGACAATGACATACTAATGGGGCTGATTTTTGGAAAACGAAATATTAGTAGGGTCAATAATTTCAAAGGAGCAGTCATAACATTGGTTATCGCCGTAGGTATGACAATTCTGATAATCAAAGGCGACGTTTAAGGTTGGTGATCCGTAGAAATCCCACAGAGTCCTCATCACGCCAACGGTATCTCAATAAAACCTCCGTTTCCTGAGACCAGCGCTGGCCGTGATCTGACTGCCTAAAATGGCTCGAAAAGTGTATTAATTTGTCGTCTCACAAATCAAAGTATCATTTTGGTAGTTGCTCTGAGTTAGTGAGACACGAGTTTATTTTCCCCATTTGTTCCGGATCTGTTCACTAGGTGAAGCGATTGTTCTTTTCCCTTTTAGCTCTAAACTTCCATGGCAGCTTTACCGACACGAACCCAAACCGCGTTGCAATATTTTGCCTTGTCTTGAATTTCCTTTCCCTTTAATTGCCAGTCATAAAGCAGCTTGTTGGCAGCTTCCATTCCGATGACTTTTGCATAGCGGACAATATTTGAATCTGTAACCATCCATGCACGTAGCCGGAGAAGCACGTTTTTGTGCGCGTCAGAGAACTCGAACCATTCTTGTGGTATATCTTTCACCGTCGCCTTTTTGAGGCGAAATTCGAGCGCAATAACGGGCTTGCGGCCACGCCCATGTGAACTCTGATCTAGAATCTGATCGAATGTAAATGCTAGATCTGTTCCTTCTAGCTCTTGGATGGGTTCTGCCAGCGTCTTTTTAAGTAAATCCTTTGTTTCTGGGTACTTACTTTCACAATCCATCAACTGTCTAAACTCTTTTATGGAAACCCACCAAATACCGGTATCCTTGAAAGCAGAAAGCAATTCGAACATTCTGAGGCTATACCAGCTACTAAAATGCATGTAGTGCTTAAGTTCATAGATCGTATAGTGCGCTAATTCAAGAAAATAGGGTTTCAAGATAGGGTTGAGCACTATTGTTATAAATCCATTTTCGTATCTGCAATTAATATCAGATGTATTAAGCAAATGCCTGACCTCAAATTTCTTCTTTTCAATATCTTCAAGCAACCAGTGCAGTTTGCTCAATTCAACAAATGCAGCCTTAATTTTTGTATAAGCATCCACTTCAGAATTAGATATGACAGAAGATATATGCATTTGGTAGTATGGACGGAGCTCCATGTCATCCTCCTTTATCATGGCAAGCACATTCGCCATCATCCTTTTTGCATATACTGAAACTTTTCGTTGCCTAGCGAAAGTGGCGTTCCAGTGCTGTTTTGCATAAGTTTTAACATCCTTTTCACTATATATCAAAGGCAAGGTCATTTGGGCAACCTCTCGTTTATCTTTCTTTCTAATCTTCGCCATTTCAAATAAATTACCTGCTACTGACTGATAATCAAAGATAATAAAAAAGGACTTATATAAACACTAGACTCTTTATTCCTGACTAAAAGTCCTTTTATTAAACACCATTCCTGACCAGAAGTCCTTTTATTCCTGACCAGAAGTCCTTTTATTAGGAAAGTACCTATAGTATAACTATATTGTTTTACTACTATATAGTTTATTCCTGAAATTTAAATTTTTAGAATTTTGAAATTTGGTTTTCCACCCACTCTTACGGCTT
>CALGRQ010000245.1 GCA_937880795.1 uncultured Dyadobacter sp.
AACAATGTGGCAGTGTCACTATCTAAAAGGTTTGATGAGATAAAATCATTTGAGGCATTAAGCACTTTTTTAGCATCAACATCTTTATCCATGGTCAGGTAATCCAGGGCCCTGCTCAGCCCCCATGACCATGCCGCTATACTTCCCCAATCACCAGGACCGGGTTGCGGAAACAATGCATGAATATCATCAGCGGTTCTGATCTTTCGGTCCAATTCTATATCTCCTTGGTATACTGTGGCAATACCATATCCACGAGCAAGCACTTCTTCCACCTGCCACCGCCCGGCCTGAACCCCGCGACTGGCTTCGGTAGAAAAGTGGTCTACGATACCTCTTACCTTGTCATACCGCATCCAACGTTTGCTGAGTACAATGCCGGTATCGGGATGTATCGAATGATTCCCTTCAAAATTAAGGCCTAAAAATACAGGCACCGGTTTGGTTGCAGCCGCTGGTACGTACAGCAGAATATCAATACTGGGTTTATCCTGATCACTGAAATAGACGGATATTTGTTTCCTGATCGCTTTTCCTTGCAGGGCATGTTTATGAACATCCTTCACCACAACCCGGGTCGGAAGCCTAGTTTCCGGCGTTTTCCCATATACATGTTCCTCAAACAACGTGCGTATCTCGGGCCTGCGTACCCGCTCCCAATCTTTAACCTTCGTTACAGGCTTCCCCGAATTGGTCATTAAAGCATTAGGCAATGTATAGGGCTTTACTTTACCCTCGTCCAAATTGGTATTGATACCCTGAGCCAAAGTGACTACGGTAAGAAATGGAGCGAATAAACTAAAAAGAGAGATTTTATGCATAGGATGCGCGACCAGGTTTTATATCGAATGAACTCCATGTGTATCGCATACCCTGCAAAACGGTATACGGATATAGGGCAAAAGTGGATGATAATGCCTATTTACCCTTTTCAATACAGAATATCATTCGAAAAAGATGTTCTTAAAATCAGGACGGGAGGCGGTCTGTATGTTTTTCATTTTAAAGAAAATGAATATTTAATCTGGGTAATATTCAACAACGAGTGACTTTTAAAAGTAGCTGACCAAAACAAACACTTGCTATTGCTAAAATCATAGACAAATGAAAGCACAAAACGAATCGGTCTCACGACGGGACTTTCTCCTTACCTCTGCGGCTGTATTAACCCCACCACTTCTTTTTGGAATGCCAAAACTAGCTCCCTCTGCGGATGGGAAATTAAACCACGCCTGTATAGGTGTTGGCGGAATGGGGGCGCATGATTTAAAGAATTTCCTGCAACATCCCCGGGTTAACATTACCGCCATTTGCGATGTTGACGCCAATATACTTAAAACTGCTTCGGAGTTGGTTCCGAATGCACGCACGTATAGCGATTGGCGAGAAATGCTTGAAAAGGAGAAGAAAAACATTCATTCGGTTAATGTTTCCGTTCCGGACCATACTCATTTTTCTGCGGCCTACCAGGCTATAAAAGCGGGCAAGCATGTATACTGTCAGAAACCCATGTGCCACGATGTGGCCGAGGTTCGGTTACTTACCGAAATCGCCGTAAAAGCGGGGGTAATTACCCAGTTGGGCACACAAGTTGCTTCTACGTCCTGCGACCGAACCGCCGTTCAGTTGATCAAAGACAGAACCATTGGAAAAATAAAACACGTATATCTGTGTTCAAACCGTCCGGGTGCGATAGACACCTATCGTCTGGTGGGCCCCCGACCTGCTCAGGGAGAACCAGCTCCTGCCAACCTGAACTGGGATTTATGGTTGGGTTCGGCTCCCGAACGCCCTTATGCGCCTGCCATCTACCATCAGGCCAAATGGAGGGCATGGCAAGATTTCGGCACGGGCTGGTCGGGTGATATAGGCTGTCACATTTTTGATGCGGTTTGGAAAGGGCTTGGATTAAAAGCACCTAAATCGGTCGTAGCAGAAGTACAACAAACCTGGAAAGACTCTCCGGCTCGACGCGGTGATACTTGGCCGCAAGGTGACCACATTACCTGGGTTTTTCCAGGTAACGATTTTACCGAATCGGATGAACTAACACTGGAATGGTTCGATGGACTGTTTTATCCGCCGGAAGATATACGCGCCCTCTATTCTGTTGAAAAATATCCGGCGGAGTCGGCTTTGCTGGTGGGCACGGAAGGTAGCTTACTGATTCCTCACGGCGGTGCAGCCCCTATTCTTTTACCCGAGGCTAAATTTGCCCAGAAGCAAATGCCTAAATTTGAAAGCAGAAACCACTACCACCATTTTGTAGACGCCTGTCTGGGTGGAGAAAAAACGGAATCTCATTTTGCACAGTCGGGCCCGATGACCGAAGCTATACTCCTTGGCACCGTGGCGCTGCGCACACCCAATGAAGTACTGCAATGGGATGCAAAAAAATTATCGTTCCCGAATCATCCGGATGCAAACAAATACTTAAGACGCACATACCGGAAAGGATGGCAGATTAAGGGCGCATTTTAAAAATGTGATTCGGATTTAAGATGGATGAAATGAATATGATAAAGGCCGTTGCGAGTCAAGCTGCAACAGCCTTTATGATCAATTCAATATTTTTCCAAAAGTGCTTCTGACACGAAATCAACACTTTTTACTTCGCCATTCGTCTCACTTCTTCTTTCAACTCCCGCATTTCCTGGTGTAAACTTTGCAAACTTACATTTTGAAAATTGGCTTCCAGATCAAAACTTAATTTACTGTTCACCTGCCATAGCTCCCGTACTTCACTTCGATCTATCCGAATGGGTGCATATTCAGGATTGAGGGAGATCAAATTAATATAGGTACCTGTATTCCCCTTCTGTATTTTTTTAACGAGAATACTATCCGCAGTTACCACGATATACATACGGTTGTTGTCCAGATTATCCCAGTCGTCGGCAGCGCGCCCCACAATCCATTCTCCCGGCTGCAATACCGGTAGCATACTATCCCCTTCCACCTGAAACCCTCTGAACGAAGCATTCCGATACTCGGGCAAGGGAATACTAAAAGCAGGCAAGGTTTCAAACCATTGTGCATCTCCAATATTCAGCGGATAGCCTGCCGCGGCTTTGGCATTCACCAATACAATATTTTCTTTGCCTTCATTGTTTACCGTAATTACTTTGGGGCTCATAGCCACCTCTTCTGCACGAAGGTATTTTTGCCCGCTTTCGCCAAAAAGCCAAAGTGGATTGATATGATACTTCTTCAACAATTCCTTTACGGCATGCCCGGGAATACGGGTTCTGCCCCGTTCAATATCGGCCGTAGTGGTGCCTATACCCAGCTCGTCGGCAAACGTAGCCTGCGTAAGCTTTAATTCTTCCCGTACCTGCTTAAAACGCTTGAACTCTTCTTCGACTGACATATTTGCTCGTTAACGACCTAACTCCTTCATAGTCTCAAAGATAAAAAAAAAATTTGGAATATTTCCTTTTTTAAATCAGGATCATTTCCATAAATTTGGAATTATTCCATAATTTTGTAAAAATTCCAAACCATGGAGCGCACAATATTACATATGGACCTGGATACGTTTTTTGTATCCGTAGAAAGGCTGATCGACAATCGACTGAATAATAAACCCGTACTGGTAGGTGGTATTGGCGATCGTGGGGTTGTAGCCGCATGCAGCTACGAAACGCGACCGTTTGGTATACACTCCGGCATGCCCATGAAGATGGCTCGAAATCTTTGTCCGGAAGCCACGGTAATTCGTGGAGACGGGGGCACCTATTCCAAACATTCTAAAATCGTTACAGAAATTATTAAGGAAACCGTGCCTGTTTTCGAAAAAGCCAGTATTGACGAGTTCTATGCCGATTTGTCCGGACTTGATAAGTTCTTTAATGCTCACCGGATGGCTTCGGAGCTCAGACAGCGTATTAAACGTGAAAGCGGCCTGCCCATTTCATTTGGGCTTTCGGCCAATAAGCTGGTTTCTAAAGTAGCAACAGGCGTGGCAAAGCCCGACAACGAGAAAAGGATTAATCTGGGTGAAGAAAAGGCCTTTTTAGCTCCTATGCCCATTCAAAAAATACCCATGGTTGGTGATAAAACGACTCAATTACTGCATAACCTGGGCATTAAATATGTAAAAACAATACAGGATATGCCCATGGAAATGATGGGAAAGGTACTGGGCAAAAACGGAATTGCCTTATGGAACCGGGCCAATGGTCGCGACGACTCCCCTATTATTCCTTTTCATGAACGGAAGTCCATATCCAATGAGCGTACATTCGGGAAAGACACCGGAGACGTAAAACGCATGCGGGAAATGGTGAGGGCTATGGCCGAAAACCTGGCTTATCAGCTCCGAAACGGCAATAAACTTACTTCCTGTGTTTCGGTAAAAATCCGCTATTCCGATTTCAATACATTTTCCAAACAGCTTAAAATACCCTATACCTCTGCGGACCATGTGCTTATCCCACACATCGAAAGGCTCTTCGACCAGCTTTACAATCGGCGAATGATGGTTCGTTTGGTCGGGGTCAATTTTAGCGATCTGGTGACAGGCAATTATCAGATTAACCTTTTTGATGATACAGAAGAAAAACTCAACCTCTATATGGCTATGGATTATATCCGAAACCGATACGGCACCGACAAGCGCGGAAACGCCATTTTAAGCTGGGGAAGTACCATCGGCATTCCCAATATAGCCAGTATGGGAAATCCATTCAATGGAGAACCACCTGTTATTCCGGCGCATCGAAATGCCTGATGGCATTAAGCCGCCTCGGTTTTCAATGTTTGTATGTTACTTAGCTCATCAAAAATCATATGCTGTTCTTCCTCCAGATCGTAATCGTTCTGCAAGCCAAGCCAAAATTTAGGCGATGTGCCAAAATACTTGGCAAAGCGCAACGCTGTATCAGCCGATATTCTCCTGCGCCCTTTTATGATTTCACTTACACGCGTTTGGGGAATGCCCGTTTCCTTTGCCAGCCTATAGGCCGAAATGCCCATTGGTGTAAGAAACTCTTCAAGTAAGACTTCTCCCGGATGAATATTTTTCAACTTTTCCATAACTATCCTTTATTTATGATAATCCATTATTGCTACATCAAAAGCATTCCCTTCCGACCATTTAAAAACAATTCTCCACCGATCATTAATTCTTATACTATAAAAATCTCTCAAATTCCCTAAAAGCTTTTCCAAACGATTGGAAGGAGGTACACGAAGATCGTTTAGATTTTGTGAACTGTTTAACATTCTCAATTTACGTCGTGCAACATCCTGGATCTCAAATGGAAAACTTTTCACTCGTTCTCCATACCATATTTTTTCAGTGTCTTTGGAAGAAAAACCTGTAACCATATCGACTTACGTTAGTAACGCATAAAGTAACTAAAAAAGTTTCTTTCTCACAACCAACATGCTATTCAATTGCCACTCCTTTTTTAGTCTCCGCTACGGCTTAATTCCGGAAGAAGAACTATTAAAAATGAGTAAAGAAAATGGATATGGGTGTATAGCACTCACCGATATCAACAACACCTCGGGCTGCCTTAATTTTATACGTATGGCTCCCAAATATGATATAAAACCGGTGGTTGGCATCGACTTCCGCAACGGCAACCGCCAGCAATATGTGGGGATCGCTAAAAACAATACCGGATTTCAGGAGCTCAATACATTTTTATCAGAACATTTACACACCGAATCTGTTTTCCCCGATCAAGCACCAAACCTGGAAAACGCCGTATTTATATATCCGTTTGAGCAATTAATCAGGACCGGGAAAACCCATTTTTCTTCCCATGAATATATAGGCATCGCCACCCGTGACCTGACCCGGCTTCAATTTTCGCCCCTGTATAAGTATGAGGACAAACTGGTAGTGATGCAGCCACTTACATTTCGTAACAAAAAGGATTTTAATGCGCACCGACTACTCAGGGCTATCGATGGCAACACCATTTTAAGTAAGCTTGATACTGCTGAAACAGCTGAGGAAACAGAGCAAATAATACCCTATCGCATTTTAAAATACCATTTTAAGGATTTTTCCAAGATTACGTACAATACCGAACAATTGTTGGAAACATGCAACATTCATTTCCAATTTGGTGAGCAAAAAGAACATCAGAATTTACGCGTTTTCGGCAAAAGTGAAGAAGAGGATTACCAGCTCCTACGAAAATTGACCTATGAAGGCATTGGGCACCGTTATGGTGATGCGGTAAACGACGTCATTTTTGACCGAATCGCCACCGAACTCCATTTAATTGAAAATCAAAACTTTGTTCCTTTTTTTCTGATCAATCATGACATTGTCAGGTATGCCCGCCACAAAGATTATTATCATGTAGGCCGGGGAAGCGGCGCCAACAGCATTGTTGCTTACCTGCTCAATATTACCAATGTAGATCCTATTGAGCTGGATCTTTATTTTGAGCGGTTCATGAATTTACACCGGAAAAACGCCCCCGATTTCGATATAGATTTCTCCTGGCGCGACCGGGAGGACGTTACCCGTTACATTTTTGACACCTATGGTAAAAAAGGACAAGCTTCCCTGCTCGCTACGTATAGCACTTTTCAGCACAGTGCAGCCGTTCGTGAGCTGGGTAAAGTTTTTGGATTGCCTACCTATGAAATTGATGCTTTAAGTGATGGGAAATACGATCCCGCGAAGCTCGATAAGTTATCCGGACTGGTCATCAATTATGCCAAATATTTACAGGACAACAACCAACCGAACCATTTAAGTATACATGCCGGAGGTATCCTTATCTCCGACAAACCAATCCATTATTTTTCGGCCACAAACCTTCCGCCCAAAGGTTTCCCTACTACGCAGTTTGACATGGTGATTGCCGAAGATGTGGGGCTCAATAAATATGATATCCTGGGGCAGCGTGGTCTGGCCAAAATCAAAGAAACCATGGAGGTGATCCGTTACAACCGTCCCGATGCACCTGCTATCGATATTGACGATGTGAAGAAATTTAAAACGGATCCTAAAATCAATAACCTGATCAAGACGGCGCAATGCATTGGTTGTTTTTATGTAGAATCGCCTGCCATGCGTATGCTTCTTAAAAAACTGGAAGTAGATAATTACCTCGGTTTGGTGGCTGCGAGTTCAATCATCCGCCCCGGTGTAGCCAAGAGCGGCATGATGCGGGAGTATATATTACGGCATCAATATCCCGAAAGGATGAAAGACACCCATCCTAAACTACTCGACCTGATGCAGGAAACGTATGGTATCATGGTATATCAGGAAGATGTGATTAAGGTGGCTCACTACTTTGCGGGATTATCACTTGGCGAAGCCGATGTAATCAGGCGTGGCATGAGTGGTAAGTTTCGGGGACGCGATGAATTTGAACGGGTCAAACAAAAATATTTTCTCAATTGCCATAAAAAAGGTTACGACGAAAAACTGACGAACGACGTTTGGAATCAGATTGCCAGCTTTGCCGGTTATGCTTTTGCCAAAGGGCATTCTGCCTCTTATGCCGTAGAAAGCTACCAAACCCTTTTCCTGAAAGCCTACTACCCTCTCGAATACATGGTAGCCGTTTTGAACAACGGGGGCGGCTTTTATAGCGCCGAGCTATATGTACACGAAGCCCGTATGCTGGGCGGAAACGTACTGGCTCCCTGCGTAAACCATAGCCGGGCCGAAACCATTATTAAAGGAAAAGACATATACCTGGGTATGCAGTTTTTAAATGAAATGGAGGCTAAAACAATTGAAAAAATCTTGCGTGCCCGGGAAGAAGACGGCCCGTTCACCTCGTTAAATAATTTCATGGATCGCGTTTCAATTTCGATCGAACAGCTCACCATTCTGATCCGGATTGATGCATTCCGTTTTACAGGAACCGATAAAAAGACACTCCTATGGAAAGCCAATTTCAGAGTAAACAAAACACAAAAAACACCTCAAAAGCAACTTTTTGAAACAGAAGTAAAAGACTTTAAACTGCCTGATTTTGAAGTCTCTCCCGTAGATAACGCCTTCGACCAGATCGAACTGTTAGGCTTTCCGCTCTGCAGTCCTTTTGACTTGGTTAAATACAGAGTACCCAAGAGTGTGATGTCAAAAGACCTGCATCATTATGTAAATGAAGATGTAATCCAGTATGGCTATCTTATCGCCATTAAAACCACGCGCACTGCCAAAGGAGAAACGATGTACTTCGGTACCTTTATCGATCAGGAAGGACAATTTATTGACACCGTTCATTTCCCACCCGTAGCAGCCAAATACCGGTTTTCAGGGAAAGGTGTATACAAACTGATAGGTAAGGTAACCGAAGAGTTTGGGTTTCTTACCCTGGAAATTATGGAGATGTCCAGAATGGATTCTGTGGAGCGATTTTAATAACCTCTACGCCGCTCACCTGTTAATTTCTAGAATTATATCCATCCGTTTACTAGAAATAATTCATGAATTATATGTAACCAATTATACGCTACAAATTAATTAATTATATTTACCCCACGTAAACCACCTTAAAAAATACCCTAATAACTATAATCCTATGAAAAAGTATCGCACCGCTCTATTCCATGTTGTAACATACATGCAACCAGCAAAAGCCTCAAAACTTCACAAGCGATCGCCCCATCTCTTGCCCATAGCAAGTAAATAAAAACACTTCAGAAATATCCATCTCAATACCATAGGATAACCTCTGGTGGCTATACCATGCCCATGGTATACTATCGGCGGCTATTTACCATAACGATCACTGAATAATTCAAGTGAAAGACGAAGTGTATAATCCACTCAGTCTTTTCCTTGGCGCATGATCGCTATACAACCAACTCCTCTATAAACTTTAAAGCGTATTAACCCTCCAGACTATGACAAAATTTACTTACCTCTTCATTTGGCTGCTGCTTGGCACATTCAACAGCATGGCCCAATACACCACCATATGGAAAACGGATCATGTTGGCTCCAGTGCAGCAAACCAAATCACTATACCCGCCAGCGGATCCAACTATACCATTCATTGGGAAGAAGTAGATAACCCCACCAATCACGGAACAACCACTGCCTCGGACTATTATACCCTCACCTTGCCAACACCCGGCGTATACCAAATACAAATCACCAAAGGAAACGGAAGTTTTAACGCCATAACCTTTAACAACGAAGGCGATATACTCAAATTACTGGAAATTACCCGATGGGGAGATACCCCTTGGAGCAGTATGGAAAATGCCTATACGGGCTGTGCCAACCTAACAGTTTCTGCCACAGACCTTCCAAACCTGCAACAAGTATCTTCCATGGCTTGGATGTTCTCTAGTTGCACTTCCCTTCAAACTGTTCCCAACGTTGACCAATGGAATGTGAGCCGGGTATCGAACCTTACGGGTATGTTCTATAAAGCTTCCCGTTTCAACGCATCCCTGTCCAGTTGGAACGTAGAAAACGTCACCAATATGAGCTACCTGTTTGGCGATGCCACAAATTTTAATCAATCCATCGCCAACTGGAATGTGGCCAAAGTCACCAACATGAGTGCCATGTTTTACCAGGCGAGCACCTTTAACCAACCGCTTGGTAACTGGAACGTAAGCAAGGTTACCGACATGAGCTTTATGTTCAGTGCCGCTACGGCCTTCGACCAACCTCTCGATAACTGGAATGTAGGCAATGTTACAAACATGGGTGCGATGTTTTACCAGGCGCGTGCATTCAACCAATCCATCGAAAAATGGAATGTGAGCCAGGTCACCAACATGACGAACCTGTTTCGGGCAGCGAGTGCATTTAACCAACCCCTCAACCCATGGAAAGTAGGAAATGTCACCAGTATGGAAAATATGTTTTACCAGGCTACGGCATTCAATAAATCCATCGGGGATTGGGATGTGAGCAAGGTTACGAACATGAGCAATATGTTTTTTCAGGCAACGGAGTTCAACCAAAACATTCAAAACTGGGACGTTAGCCAGGTTACAGATATGCACTTTATGTTCAGTGCAGCCACAGCATTTAACCAACCCGTGTCGTCATGGAATGTAGGCAACGTAACCAATATGGCCTCCATGTTTTATGCCGCTTCCTCATTCAACCAATCCTTTGGGAATTGGAACCTCAGCCGTGTTACCGACATGAATGCCATGCTGAACGCTTCGGGTATAGACTGCTACAACCTGTCCGCAACGCTTCAAGGATTCGCATCCAATGAACAAACCCCACAATACATTAAATTTGGTGCTGCTCAAAAAGATTATGGCAGTCAGGCTTCGAAAGCATTAAACACCTTAAAAACCAACAAAAGTTGGAACATCATCATCGGTAATGAAACCGGATGCTCCGCCTTGGAGGCTTCACTGGCTGATTTCCTTGTACGGCCAGAACTGAGAAAAGTAAAATTGAATTGGACTACGACTTCTGAAACCAACCACGACTATTTTGTGGTGGAACGCTCCACCGATGTTCAGGAATGGTTTCCGCTCACAAAAGTAAAAGGAAGTGGCAGCTCCACCACGCTTCAACGATACGCCGAAACCGATTCACAACCGCTTCTTGGCACTTCCTATTATAGACTCAAAATCGTGGATCTGGTGGGGAATACGGAGTATTCTGCCATTCGTACTACACACATGGCGCTATCGCAAGACCAGTATATATCTCCAAATCCGGCAACCTCTTCCATCTTCCTGAGCGGAATACCCAAAGGGGTTTTGATGATATACAACATCACTGGACAGCCCATGTTACAAACCCATGTATCGTCCGAAAAAACAAAAATCGACAACCACAAGCTCCCAGCCGGAATATATACGATTAAGATGAACAATGGCTGGAATACGCGGTTTATGAAGAATTAATCATGATTGAAAAAGGCACGTGAAATATAACATCATGTGCCTTTTCGTCAATATCTCCCAGCGCTCCATAAATCTACCTTACAAACATATTATACAACACATGAAAAAACGATTACTCCTTTCGATCCTCACATTATGCGCCGCGCTCAACAGCATGGCCCAGTTCGTCACCATCTGGAAAACCGACAACCCAGGTACCAGTAACAGTAACCAAATCACCATTCCTGCCACAGGAAACAACTATACCATAAACTGGGTAGAAGTTGGCAATGCAGCCAATAATGGAACTGAAATTGGAAATGGAATCCATACACTCACCTTTCCCTCTGCCGGTACCTATCAGGTTAACATTACAAAGGGAAACGGTACGTTTACTAGCATTAGATTTAACAATTCTACCGATCGTCGGAAATTATTACAAATTACCCAATGGGGAGATACACCATGGACCTCTATGGAAAATGCCTATGACGGCTGCACCAACTTAACCATTACAGCCACGGATATACCCAATCTTCAAAATGTAACCAGTATGGCAGTGATGTTTGCACGATGCTCGTCACTGGCCACCATACCCCGTTTAGATGAATGGAATGTGAGTAATGTAACCAACATGTATGGCGTATTTTCTCAGACAACTGTCTTCAATGAAACCATCGAGCACTGGAACGTAGGTAACGTAACAGACATGGGTTCCATGTTTCAAAGCGCCGGCAGTTTCAACCAACCCATTGGAGGCTGGAATGTGAGTAAGGTCACCAATATGAGTGGTATGTTTAATAATGCAAGAGCCTTTAACCAAACAATCGAAAATTGGGATGTAAGCAAAGTAACGAGTATGCTCCAAATGTTCACTGATGCAACTACTTTCAACCAACCCATTGGAAACTGGGATGTGGGAAATGTGATAAACACGGGCGACATGTTTAACAATGCAACAGCCTTTAACCAACCCATTGGAGATTGGGATGTGAGTAATGTCACAAATATGAATGGCATGTTTGCCAATGCAACAGCTTTTAACAAACCCATTACAGATTGGGATGTGAGCAATGCAACTACTATGAGAGGCATGTTTAATAATGCAACAGCCTTTAACCAACCCATCGGAAACTGGGATGTTAGCAAGGTCTCAAATATGAGAGAAATGTTCTATAGTGCCACATCTTTCAACCAACCCATTGGAACCTTGGCTGTTGAGAATGCCACAAATATGAGCTCCATGTTTCAAGAGGCAACTTCTTCTCCCTCCCTTTTTAATACCTGGGATTTAGGCAGCGTAACAAACATGACCAACATGTTTAGCTTCTCTGGCATGGACTGCGCCAACTTAACCCATACCCTGGTAGGTTGGGCAGACAATACCAATACTCCCAACAACATAGATTTCGGAGCCACTGGACTTAGCTATGGAAACCCTGCAGTAGCAGCGCTGGAAACATTAAGAACCACTAAAAACTGGACCATTTCCATCGGCAATGAAGTGGCGTGTGCTATATTGGATGTAACGTTAATTCGCTTTCTGGCTCAGCACGAAAGTGGGAAAGTAAACCTGCAATGGGCCACGGCTTCGGAAACCGATCATGATTATTTTGAAGTGCAACGGTCCGCTGACGCACGCCAATGGGCTGCGCTCACAAAAGTGAAGGGTGCCGGCACGGTAACAACGGTTCAACAATATGCAACAACCGATTTAAACCCCTTAACCGGAACTTCTTATTACAGACTAAAAATAGTGGATTTGGCAGGAAAGGCAGCGTATTCCCACATTCAGTCGGTGTATAGAGCCACTCCTCAAACGCAATATATATACCCCAATCCGGCTTATACAACCATCACACTCACCGGAACAGCACAGGGAACTTTAAGAATCTACAATATTCTGGGCCGGGAAGTAATACAGAAAAGCATATCGTCCGAAAAAACAGAAATCGACATCCAAAAGCTCCCAGCCGGGATATATACGATTAAGATGAACAATGGCTGGAATACGCGGTTTGTGAAACAGTAACTTAAAACATCAGTCAGGTATTTGAAACCTACCACTTTCAAATACCTGATTTTTTTTAATTAATCCATACTCCTGACATACCCTTGTCATGGCTCAGCTATTAATTGCCTTTTTCATCACGATGTACACCTAGATACATGGAAAAGCTCGATTTAATGAAGAAATTCAAAAATGATTATAAGGCGACCACAACGCCTCAGATCATCCACGTTTCTCCCGCCCGTTATTTGTCAATCACGGGTCAGGGTGATCCTTCTGAACCATCCTATCTGGCTCATTTACAAGCTTTGTATTCAACCATCTATACGATCAAATTTAGATGTAAAGCGCGAGATGAAGATTTTGTCGTTTCCAAACTGGAAGGTCTTTGGTGGTTCGATGAAGAAAAATACAAACACGTCTCCATGACGGACGCACCAACGGCCATCCCTCGGTCATCCTGGCTATACCGGATGATGATCCGCATCCCTGATTTTGTAACCCAGGCAAATCTTGACGAAGCAATAGCAAGTGTTCTTGCAAAAAAAGGATTTACCTTGGCTGGTGAAGTAACATTTTTTGAACTGAATGAGGGCAAGGTCGTTCAGACGCTCCACATCGGACCCTTCCATACTGAACCGGAATCATTGGCGCTCATGGCGCAATTTTGTAAAACACATAACCTGCTTCGGAACGGATTGCATCACGAAATTTACCTTTCCGACTTTAACCGCATTGCCCCCGAAAAGCTTAAAACCATTTTGCGAGAGCCTGTTTTGTAAATACGCTCCCAATAAAACATGCAACGGAGTTTTGACAATACACAGCAATAACGATACCTTTCGTTTTTATAGCCGTTTGTCAATATAAAACTAAAAACAATGAGAAAAGTCGTATTCATTTGTTGCTTCATTGGCGCAACATTTGGCTTATACCCCTCCTCTGCGCAGGATTTATCCAAACAAAAAGTCCCTCTGGATCCTCAGGTAAGAATTGGAAAACTTAAAAACGGACTCACCTACTATATCCGCAAAAATGTAGAACCTAAAAACAGGGCCGAATTACGCCTGGCTATTAAAGCAGGGTCTATACTCGAAACGGACGATCAGCAGGGATTGGCGCATTTCATGGAACACATGAATTTTAACGGCACCAAAAACTTCCCCGGCAAGAGCATGCTCAACTATCTGCAGGACAATGGCATTAAATTTGGCACCAACATCAATGCCTATACCTCCTTCGACGAAACCGTCTATTATATAAATAACATCCCCACTACCAACCAGCAGCTGATGGACTCAGCCCTGCTGGTATTGCATGACTGGTCCAACGCCATTGCCCTGGAAGAAGAGGAGCTGGAGAATGAGCGGGGTGTAATTCGCGAAGAGTGGCGCACACGTGGTGGTGCACAGCAACGTCTATGGGATCAGCTTCTTCCCAAGATGTATCCAGGCAGCAAGTATGCCAAGCGGATGCCCATTGGCAACATAGACGTGATCAACAATTTCAAGCCGGACGAGATCAGGGCTTATTACCACAAGTGGTATCGCCCCGACATGCAGGGGATCATCGTGGTGGGAAATGTAAATGTGGATGAGATGGAGCAAAAGATAAAAGCACTGTTCTCCCCCATCACACTCGATGCAGAAAGGGCCACACGGGAATACTTCCCTGTTCCCGACAACAAGGAGCCCATTGTTGCGGTAGCTACCGATACCGAAGCACGGAACACGAGCATCATGCTGTTTTACAAGCACGATCCAATGCCGGAGGAGCTTAAAAACACACAGGCCGGTTATCTGACGCAATATATTTTGAGTGCGGCCTCCTCGATGATGAACCAGCGATTTGCTGAAATGATACAAAAACCGGATGCGCCGTTCACGTCCGCCTATGCTTACGATGGTGATTACTTCGTGGCCAAGACAAAAGATGCATGGACGGTTGTTGCCGGAAGTGCGGAGGAGAAGATCAAGGAGGCTCTGGCAGCCATG
>CALGRQ010000246.1 GCA_937880795.1 uncultured Dyadobacter sp.
CACCATTCCAGTGCGGCGTTATAGCCGTTTTGCATCTTATCCAGCAAAGATTCCTTTTTCTGGACATTTGCAGCATCTACACTGTGGTCATGCAACCCTTTCTTGATGAATGTATAGCATAACAACGGGGTTAATACCATCGCCACTATAAAGGAAGAGGCCAGGGCAATCGCTACGGTTACAGGCAATGCGTGAATAAACTCCCCTACCGTACCTGTTAAAAGGATCATCGGCGCAAAAGATGCAATAATGGTTACTGTTGCCGCCAGTACAGGAATGACCAAATCACTCGCACTGCGCCACGCGGCTGTCCAGCGATCTACGCCTTCATCCAGAAGCTCTACATAATTATCGGCAATAACAATGGCATCATCCACGACCATCCCTAACACAACAATCAATGCGGCCAGCGAAACCTGATGCAATTCTATACCAAATGCGTTCATCAGCGCAAAAGTTACTGCGATAGTCATCGGGATTGCCATGGCTGCAACGGCGGCAATGCGTAGTGGAAGGAGTAATACCACTACGATAACCACCGAAATAATCGCTAGAAAGAATTCCCGTATAAAATGGGTAATGTTGGAATCAACCATTTTGGGTTGGTTAACGATCGTCGTTAATTTCACATTTTCAGGCAACATCTTCCTTACCTCATCCACTTTCTGCTGAACATCTTCACCAAACTTAACAATGTTATTTCCTTCCTGCATCTGCACAGAAATAATCATAGCCTTATTTCCATTCACCGTCGTTTTGCTCGTGGGTTCTATATAGGTGCGCGTCAGCTTTGCTACGTCTCCAACCCGTATGGTTTGTCCGGTTTTAGAAGCACCTATGATTTGGTTGGCTATTTCATTTTCGGAATTATAATAACCATCTGTATATAGAGGGGTTTGGCTCCTTTCCGTTTTGATATCACCGGTGGCACTTATGGCATTCTGGCTTTGTAATACCTTCACCACCTGGCTCAAACTTAAACCATATTGTGACAGCTTTTCGGAGTTAGAACTGATCACGATTTGTTCTTTCTGTTCTCCGATGCGTTTCACTTTGGACGTAGCCGGAACAGTCCTTATTGCGTCTTCAAGTTTGCGAGTATAGTCCTTCAATGCTGCATAGCTCGATTCGTTACTCTCTACCCCTATCACCAATGCTTCTGTATCACCAAAATCAGAATTGACTATGGGGCCTTTAACCCCTGCCGGCAAATCCAGTTGTTTAGAAATGAGCAACTGATGGCGAAGTTTACTCCAAAAAATATCGGGCTCTTTTACCTGTTCTACCAACTCTACATTAACCACCACCATACCATCTGAGGTCGTTGAGTAGGTTTTTGCCTTATTTACTTCCGAATACTGAAATAGATACTGTTCCAGTTTTTTCGTTACCTGGTCTTCAACCTGAGCCGAATTTGCGCCGGGGAAATAGGCCAGCACTAGCCCTTGTCTCACCGTAATTTTGGGATCCTCCCTTCGTGGCATATTCAACAGCGAATTCACTCCCACGGCAAACAGCAATACCAACACGGAAAGGGTAACCTGCTTATATTTAAGCGATGCTTCAACAAAATTCATATATATTCCATTTATGTGTTTTTGACGAATCGTCTTGCTACCATATTATTGATTCACCGTGATATCAGCGCCATCGGTCAGCTTATTCTGTCCGCCCACGACAATCTCGTCTCCTTCCCGAAGTCCGGCTACAATCTCAATGTAATTATCCGTAAGTCGCCCTAGGCTCACTTTTCTTTCAAAAGCCTTATTTTTTGTCCGATCCACCACATATACCACATTTTGATTATTCAAATTACGCAAAACCGCTTCGGTGGGAATGGCCATATAAGTCCCCTTTGCTCCGGTATTAATCTTCGCCTCAGCAATCATTCCTGGTCTGATCAGCAGTTTAGGGTTCTTAATCGTAATTTTAACTGTGAACGCCCGCGAAGCTGGATCCGCTGCTGACCCCACTTCTGTAATTTTCCCTTTAAACGAATCATTCAACGAAGAGACCAAAACCGTTGCTTCCTGTCCAATTTTGATATTTTGCAATTCACTTTCTGGTATATACGCATTTGCTTTAACCGTACTGATATCAGAAATTACAAAGAGTGGCGTTCCCGATCCTGTAATCTCCCCTACTTCCGCGTTCTTTTTCAGAAGTACCCCGCTGATCGGGCTGTATAGTCTTGTGTCGGCAACATTCTTCGCTTGCAATTTTTGCTGAGCCTTGGCTTGCGCTAAACCATGCGAAATTTTTGAAAAATCGCTATCGCTAATGCTTTTACGATCGTGCATTATTTTCAAACGCTCATACTCATCCTCCACCTGCCCCACCTGGGCATCGGCAATTTCTTTTCCAATAGCATAGTTGGTTGGCTCGAGGCTTGATACCAGTTGCCCTTTCTGAATACGCTGTCCTTCATTGGCAGCTATAAAGTTGACTTTCCCGGCTACCATAAAACCCAACCGGACCGTTTTTTCTCCTTCAATGTTTCCACTAACCGATATTTCCCGATTCGATTCCCTTTGCCCTACCTTTGCTGTCACTACGGTAATGGTATTCACCGAAGATTCTGTCCCTTCCTTAGGCTTATCTTTCCCGCAGGAAGAAATCGTAAACGCACAGATTACGAAGGCGTATAAATAAGAATGTTTCATGATTTATAAAGAGCTGAATAATTATATTTTTCTATGAATGTGGAAAACAAGATTGTCTATATCACTAACCTTAAAAATTGAATGCCGCTTTGGCGAAATCTTAATAAAATCTTTCATATTCGGTTTTCATTGACGGCACAAAGTTCCCGAGCATTCAGCTGATTTCTTTTAAGCTAGATTAAATTCGTTCCGTATACAGAAAAAAATCTCAAACCACCTCTTATATATTTCATGTACTGTGTAACAAGCTACACACCCTCAATAGATCTGATTTCCCCAGTGGCGAAAAATAAATGCGGCATCCATTTTTTGGATCCGCAAAAAAAACGGGTATCTCGCTAATCCGAGATACCCGTTTGAATCAAATATGAAAATATGCATTAAGCCACATCAAAGCGATCTAAATTCATCACCTTGGTCCATACCGCTACGAAATCTTTTACAAACTTGTCCTGAGCATCGCCACTACCGTAAACTTCTGCAATCGCTCTCAGTTCCGAGTTAGAACCAAAAACCAAGTCAGCACGTGTAGCTGTCCATTTAGGTTGTCCGGATGTACGATCCGTACCCAAATAGGTTTCTTTGTCTTCCGACATAGCTTTCCACTGTGTTCTCATATCCAATAAATTCACGAAGAAATCATTGGTAAGCTGACCTGGACGCGTTGTGAATACTCCATGCTTGGAACCATCAAAGTTCGCATTCAATGCACGTAAACCACCTACCAAAACGGTTAGCTCAGGAGCAGTTAGTGTCAACAATTGCGCTCTATCAATAAGAGCAGCCTCTGTTGAACCTCCAAAACGTGCATTTTTATAGTTACGGAAACCATCAGCGGCAGGTTCCAGGAATGCAATAGACGCTACATCGGTTTGCTCTTGTGAAGCATCCATACGGCCAGGCGTAAACGATACTGAAACGCTTGTACCCGCATCGCTAGCAGCTTTTTCTATACCGGCATTACCTGCCAGCACGATCAAATCGGCAATGGAAACCTTCTTAGCACCTGCCTGGTTGAATTCGTTCTGAATCCCTTCCAGAACTTGCAACACTTTTTTCAATTGCGCCGGATTGTTTACCTGCCAGTCTTTTTGAGGAGCTAGGCGTACCCGTGCTCCATTGGCACCACCACGCTTATCCGACCCACGGAATGTACTTGCCGAAGCCCAGGCGGTCGATACAAGCTCAGATACGGATAAACCGGATGCTAAAATTTTAGCTTTCAGGCTTTGCGCATCAAAATCTTCGATCAACGCATGATCCACTGCTGGAATCGGATCCTGCCAGATTAATTCTTCTGCTGGTACTTCCGGACCCAGATAGCGACTGCGCGGTCCCATATCACGGTGTGTTAATTTGAACCACGCACGTGCAAAGGCATCAGCAAATGCATCTGGATTTTCCAGGAAATGTCTCGATATTTTCTCATAAGCCGGATCAACCCGTAAGGATATATCCGTAGTAAGCATCGTTGGCGCTTGCTTTTTGTTACTATCAAACGCATGTGGAATAATATCTCCAGCGTTTTTAGCTACCCACTGGTGTGCACCAGCCGGGCTTTTTGTTAGCTCCCACTCAAATGCAAAAAGGTTTTCAAAGAAGTTATTGCTCCATTGGGTAGGAGTCGTTGTCCAGGTTACTTCCAAACCACTGGTGATGGCGTCAGCACCACTTCCAGTACCATAGCTGTTGCTCCATCCAAATCCTTGCTCTTCGATAGCAGCAGCTTCAGGCTCTTTACCCACGTGATCAGAAGAAGCCGCACCGTGCGTTTTACCGAAGGTATGTCCACCGGCTATAAGCGCTACTGTCTCTTCGTCATCCATCGCCATTCTTGCAAATGTTTCACGAATATCCACAGCAGCTGCTAACGGATCCGGGTTACCATCTGGCCCTTCTGGATTTACATAGATTAATCCCATGTGCGAAGCGCCTAGTGGATTTTCAAGTTTACGGGAATGTATTTGCCCCTTAGCATTTTCATCACCTGCGAGTACGCCATGACCTTCAACACCCGGCGTTCCTTTTGCATAACGGTGGTCGTTACCCAACCAGGTCGTTTCAGATCCCCAGTATACATCCTCTTCCGATTCCCAAACATCTGCACGGCCACCGGCAAAACCAAATGTTTTAAAGCCCATAGACTCCAAAGCCACGTTTCCTGTAAGAATCATCAAATCGGCCCAAGAAATTTTGCGACCATATTTTTGCTTAATCGGCCAAAGTAATCTTCTTGCCTTGTCAAGACTGGCGTTATCTGGCCAGCTGTTCAATGGGGCAAAACGTTGTTGTCCGGCACCTGCACCACCACGGCCATCTCCCACACGGTAGGTACCGGCACTATGCCAGGCCATACGAATGAACAAAGGGCCATAGTGACCAAAATCAGCCGGCCACCAATCCTGAGAATCGGTCATTAGGGCATGCAAATCTTGTTTTACCGCTTCCAGATCCAGGCTTTTGAATGCTTCTGCATAATCAAACCCGTCACCCATTGGATTAGACAGCGAAGAGTGCTGACGAAGTATATTTAATTTTAATTGATCAGGCCACCAGTCACGGTTTCTTGTACCGGCTCCACCTACATTTTCTTTCAAAGTACCATTATGAAAAGGGCATTTACTAATGTCATTCGATCCTGCTTCCATTCTAGTGAATATTGTTAATGATTATATTTATACTTCTTACTAATTCTTAATTGATGTTCTAAAATTATATTATTGCCACAAATAATCATAATCGAATGATTTTATAAACCAATAGAAGATATCTATCACAAGACAGACTTACCCCTATTTTTATCTATACAGAATTTTATATACAAATATCGAGCCAGGTAAATTTTCATCTGTAATATCCAGATGCTTCGAGACTATGCTACCACCTTTGAGCCCTTAATACGCTGAGTGTTTGCTGTGTAATACCAATATAGGAAGCAATATGCCCCAGTGGAGCGCGAAGTAATAGGTCTGGCTGTTCGTTTACAATGGTTTTGTATCGCTCCTGCGCTGACTGAAACTGTATCGCCAAAAGCCTATTGGAGAAAGCTTTCAATATATCAATTAACAAAAAGTTAATAACCTTTCTCAGGCCAGGATATATTTCAGCCAACGCGTCGATGTCCTGATACCTGGCCGAGAATAGCGTTACAGTCTCTAATGCTTCTAATCCATATGGTGAGGTCTGCTGGTAAAAAATACTTTCCAGAGGCATGGTAAACGTGTTTTCCAGAAAGAAATGGTGTGTAATGTCTTTCCCATCTTTTAAATAATAGGAACGTGTCAATCCCTCAGCAATAAAGTATACCATTTTGCTTCGATTATCGGGCTCCAAAATTTTGAAGCCCTTATGAATGCTTTCCATTTTGAAAACAGAGGCAATTTTTTGAGCCTCATCCGCAGAAAAGGATTGTAAGAGTAGAAACGATTGTATATCCATAATCATTGACCATCGGTACCCAAAGCTGATATATATAGTAATGATCCGTTAGAAAAACCTTTCAAAGGATCTATATACAAACCTAGCGAATCCACCGCAGGTACAAATGTATAAGCCCTAAAAAGTGCAGCTAAATTTTAAAGGAGCCTCCCGACCGCCAATAGCTTGGGCATAGTTTTGGAACATGGTTTCTTACCATGCAATGTTTTAGACCGCATGGGACGACTTCAACGTAAAACTTTAATAATCGTTATGAAAAAGCTAAAAGATGAAAAAAAAGAGGCTTCCCAGAATCCTGAAGTAAAGTATCCCCGACCACCTTTCCCCAAACAACGACAGACCTATCCTGGAACCGAAGCAGCAATGAATCCATTGGCCGACCACGGACAGCATAGCTATATGGGCTCGGGTAAACTCAAAGGTAAAAAGGCAATCATTACGGGCGGGGACTCAGGAATTGGAAAAGCCGTCGCCATAGCATTTGCGCGGGAAGGAGCCGATATACTTATTAGCTACCTACATGATTCGGAAAACGAAGATGCTCGTGATACAGCGGATCTGGTTAAAAAGGCCGGACAACGGTGTATATTGATGAAAGGGGACATTACCCGCGAGCAACATTGTCAGAAAATAATTGACAAAGCCATAAAGGAATGGAATCAAATTGATATTCTGATCAACAATGCGGCATTTCAAATGGCCCGCAAATCGTTACAGGATATACCGTCTACGGAATGGCTACACACTTTTGCTGTGAATGTTCACAGTATGTTCTATTTGTGCAAGGCTGCGGTGCCGCATATGCCAGCAGGTGGGTTATAAATACCACTTCTGTGAATGCTTACGACCCATCCGACGACCTGCTTCCATATGCCGCTACAAAAGCGGCTATACAAAATTTTACAGCCAATTTGAGTCAAATTTTGTTGAATGATGGCAAGGGTATACGGGTTAACGCGGTGGCCCCTGGCCCTGTCTGGACGCCACTCATCCCCGCTACCAAATGGCAAGATATTGATCTGTTTGGGGCAAATACACCTACGGGACGTCCGGGTCAACCCGCAGAAATTGCCCCCTCCTATGTTTTTCTGGCAAGTAACGAAAGTAGCTATATATCAGGTGCAACCCTGCCTACAACAGGAGGCAGGATTACCATTTAAAACAATACGATCATGGCGAAGTACTCAAAAAAAGCAAGCGAAAAGGTAGAAGAAGCGATGCATGAAATGAAAGAAGGCAAGCTTAAAACCGGAACCGGCAAAAAGGTCACATCCAGAAAACAAGCCATAGCCATTGGTCTTTCCGAGGCCAAAAAGTTAGGAGCCAAAGTGCCAAAACCCAAAGAATAGGCATCTAAACAGCATGCTTGCTACAATTCTGAAAAAAAACAAACCGGTTTCAGTTGAAGATATACCTATTAAACTGAAACCGGTTCTCTTTTATATCGTCCCTGCGAAATCAACAGCCACTTGCTGCTCTTTCACCACGGCCATAAAACCGCTTTTATGCCTGAAAACGAATCCTTCACAGGTCTCAACCGATTCCGGTACCTGTCCTAAGGTAGTATCTCTGCTGTTGATCTGCCAACCGTTGGCATGCGGCATCACCGCAAAGAGATGGTCTTTCTTACTTTTCCAAACTGCCGAATACTCGCTGAAAACAGCTACATTATTTGGTAAAACAATACGAGCTTCATAAGCGGCCTCTGAACGAGCCTTTTTTATGGCCGAATAAATTTCATTTTCAAGAATGATAGAAGCAAAATCCAGAGCCTTATGAAACTGTATGAGTTGCCCGGCAGCATCTGTAACCTCTCTGTTAAAGCCTCCGATTAAGCCCGATGTATTGCGAAAACCCCGAGGCATCAAATCCCAGGTGGCAAAGATATTATCTCGGTTGGTATCTAAAACATCTATACTTTCTACAAACCTGTCGAAATATGGTTGCGCTTCGGCGGGACAAATCAGATCCTTATAATTCTCGTATATTAAGCCCGCTGCGGATTGCAGGCTCATGTCCTGATGGTGATCAAAATTCAACATTTCAGGATTGTAAACCCCTCCTACATCGATTACCGCAATGCCTGGATCGGCAAGGGCAGCTGTCAAAACTTCTGTATCTCTTGTTCTTATTAGATCTATCTCAAATCCTGCTCGTTTCAACATCGCCACGGCAACGACTTCGTCGGCATGGAAAGAGGTATCGTGGGTAATAACCTTTAAATAATTCATAAACAAATAAACGTAAACTCCCCGTAATGGGCATTATTTTTTAAGAATATAGTTTTGAAATATTTTTCACATTCCTGGCAAACTCAACCGGTAATGTTGTTTTTATACCAACTCAACACCTTGCCTAAAACACTTTACAAGGTTAAATGACGCTTAGTTAATCCATAAATCCGCTTTACCCTGCCCTTAAAACGGGAAGAAAGAAGCAAAACCCTAAAAATAACTACACAATATCTTTGTTTTATTTTATTCAAATTAGTATATTTCAGGATACTTCTGTATTCCCTTTCTTTCTATCCTATTGAAATTCAGCACTAGTCAATACCTCCATTCATATCAGTTCAGTAGTACATTTTTTAACTGTAAACTTAACTATTATGAAAACGATTTTGATCTACTTCTGTCTCGTACTCTGCCTTATACTGACTGGTACCACATTCAGTAAAGCGGCAGGAGAACTTACAGGCATTCAGTACCGCAACATTACCGTTGCCAATGATGGTAAAAGTTTCAGTATGGAGATTTGGGCATATGCCGTTGAACCTGGCTATACTACCGCAGCTACACCCTGGAGTTCTTTCACCATCCGAATGGATCTGACCCTCGTTGGTGGCGCCACCGACATTGGCGCCCTTGGTCCCGAAAACATTACTTCTGGCTTGGCTACCAGCGGAACACTTACCTCCAACCCTCCCGGTGGAATAGCGCCAAAGTTAGGGATCACGCTCAACAGAGGTACAAGTGGTGGTGAACTCACAACCACCGCCCAACGACTCGCTACCATTGTCATCCCTGTTTCGGGAGGAACTGGTACAATCACTTCTGCATCGGTAGCAGAAACCAGGCCATCGTCAACACCCCCGCTATCCACAGAATCGTATTGGACCAGCACTGTATCACCCACAACCCGAAGAGCGCTCATTGTTCCGCAAGAAACGCCTCTACCGGTATCACTTTCATATTTCCAGGCTCGCCCAGAGGGCTCGTCAGCTGTACAATTAAACTGGACCACTACAAGCGAAACGAATACCAAACAATTTGACGTCGAACGAAGCGCCGATTCCAAACACTGGAACACCATTGGTGTTAAAACATCGGCAGGGCATAGCGATGGCTCACTTCAATATAGTTTTACCGACAACGCACCGCTCTCAGGTATAAATTATTATAGGCTAAAAATGGTGGATCAAGATAAAAAATATGCACTCAGTGGAATTCAAAGCGTACATATGAAGTCGGCCGATCAGAATGCTTTAAGCGTTTACCCCAATCCTACGTCAAACCAGCTTTACCTGCATACGGCCAATCTTACTGGTTTGAAACAGATTGCTATTATGGCCGCCAACGGAGCAATGGCCTACAAATCCACCAGCTATACAGCGGAAGGCATTGATGTCAGCAGCTTATCAAGTGGAAACTATATCGTTAAAATTACCCACTCCGATGGTTCGAAAACACATCACAGGTTTATAGTTACCCGCTGAGTATCCTGAAACGTCCGCATTCATCTTTAACAAATCTATAACACTAACTTGAACTACTATGCTTAAAAAACTATGGTTGCCAGGCCTTTTTGTGCTGGCTATATTACTTGCCAATTGCAAAGGAGATGATGGAGATGTTGGACCAGCTGGACCAGCCGGACCGAAGGGCGATAGCGGAGCCGTAGGAGCACCGGGCCCCAAAGGGGATACCGGAGTGAGTGGCGCTGCGCGCTATTACGCCACTGGAATTGATACAACAGACGCCAAAGGATTTTTATACACCATTGTTGAAGCAACCACACCGGCTGATGAAGCCTTTTGGGAGTCGGCTGTTGTCTTAGCTTTTGTAAAAGTAAACGGTGTGTATTGGGCTCTTCCCGGAACCGTTACATTTCCGGGCAACAGCGAAAGTCAATTCGGATATTATCATGGATACTCGGAGAAAACATTTTATGCCGAAATTTTTCAAAAGGATTGGACAGGTAAAGCATCCCCAACGGATATACCACCCCGACGGATCGTTCAGGATTTGCGTATTGTAGCCATTCCTGCTACGCAGATGCGCCTCAATGCAGCAATCAACTGGACGGATTATCAAGAAACCATAGCGGCATTACGGCTAACCGAAAAAGATTTGGTGCGGTTAAAATAACCATCATGTATTCATTTAGAAATTTTTGAAATACCCTATAAAAAGGCGCCCTGCTACTATCAGAGGCGCCATTTTTTATGAAATTTCTTATATATATGGGTTAATAAATTAGATATGGCATCGCTATATCCCGTGGTGCCATCCAACTTGCACCGAAAATTGGTAAAATGGTTACAACCCTAGTAAAATAACGATATAGACACACATGAATCAAAAAAAATTCTATACCTATTTAGTAATATTATTACGATTTATAACTACAATTAATATAAAAAGTTAGAACTTAGTCGTTAATTACCAACTACACCAATAATTCGTTAAAAATACCTTGGTGTCATTTCATCGATATACTTCCTTCCTGCCATACGAGGCGGGAAATTTATAATATGCTCCTAACTTTAAAACATAAGGGTTTTAGAGGCCCATTACTAAGTATTTGCATAGGGCTCTTACTGATCTTTGGCTCTCAATATTCTGCGTACCGAAGTGTCAAGAACCTATCTGAAAAAAACGTCCAGCTCAATACCACCACGCGTATACTTCATCAAACTGCCAATTTTGGGCAACGTGCCAAAGATTTGCAGCTTAATATGTATAATTACCTCAATTCTGACAACGAGGCCTTGTTGCGTGACAATTATCTTAAAAGGGTTGAATTAATTGGTATAAGTGATACCCTTTTTAACTTGGTTAGGAATGACCCTCAACAGACATATAGGGTTAAGGAATTGCTGGATATATCAAGTAAAATTGCTCTCTTTACCCATCGTATCATCACCGTTTCCGAAAAACAAGGCATTGATCAAGCCAGGGCTGTTATCCGGGAGGGAGAAGGTATAGCACTCAACAAACGCCTGGTTAACAAAATTAAAGAGATTGAAAGGTTTGAAAATCTTGATCTCGAAAACAGGCGTAAACTGGTCGTTAGTACACAAAATCATTCAACTATTTTCATTGCCGGAACCACCATAGTCGGCTTTCTTCTCACGCTTGCCGCGTTTATATTTATGGTGCGCGACCAACGGAAACAGCGCCAGATGCAGGCGGAAATAAACAAAACCGAACGCCATTTAAAACATTATGTGGAGGCCATTCCCGATGGGATGATGGTGATAAATGCTAAAAAGGAAATTGTACTGCTGAATCAATCAGGAAAAGAGTTATTGTCGGTCGAAAACGGCCAGTACGATACCTTGGATAACCTGTTGCAGAAAGTTAAATTTTTCAATCCAAACGAATCGGATAGTCTTATTGAACCCGAATTGCTGGCGATTATGAAGGCATTGCAGGGAGAGAAAATTGCCGGAAACAAATTAAATTTAATGGTAGACGGGAAGGTTCGGAACATCGAGTCAAATGTGAGCCCTATATTCGAATCGAATGGCGAAGTTTCCAGCGCAATTACGGTATTCAGGGATATTACAGATCGTGTGAACTACCAAACCATGCTTGAGAATGCCCGGTCCTTGGCTGAACAATCCCTAAAAGTAAAAGACGTCTTTTTATCCAATGTAAGCCACGAAATTAGAACCCCGCTTAATGCCATCATTGGTTTTTCCAACATGCTTGAAAGCGAAGAGACAGACCCGAAACACCGGGAATATGTTGGAAATATACAACTTGCCAGCCGAAACCTTTTGGGACTGATTAACGACTTGCTCGACTTTTCCAAAATTGAGGCTGGTCATGTCCAAATTGAAAAAACAGCAACTTCCTTGAGTGGACTGATCGATTCCGTCTCGGTTTTGATCGGTCAGCGAGCCCGCGAAAAGGGCATAACCTATGAGGTTAAACTGTCTCCGGAAATACCCAATATTATCGAAACCGATCACTTACGCTTGACGCAAATATTGCTGAATGTTTGTGGTAATGCTGTAAAATTCACAGAGAAAGGCAGCGTTACTTTATTCGTTGAGCCGGTAACGCTTATTGAAAATCAAATGCAGTGGATACGATTCCGCATTGTAGATACAGGTATTGGAATTGCTGAAAACAAGATTAAAGATATTTTTGAGCGCTTCGTTCAGGCCTCAGACAGTACTACCCGCTTGTTCGGGGGTACCGGACTTGGACTCAGTATTGTAAAATCACTGGTTGAGTTGCTTCATGGAACTATAAAAGTGACCAGTATACCAAACGTGGGTACCACCTTCTCCATCGAATGTCCGTTCCAGATTCTTTCTGACGATGCTTACGAAAAGGTAGACCATCAGTTGGACACTCCGCTGGCCAAGCTTCCAAACCTGAAAATTCTGGTAGCCGAAGACAACTTACTAAATCAAAAACTGCTGACAGCCATCTTCGAGCGTATGAATCTCGACTTCACCATTACAAACAATGGTTTAGAAGCCATTAATGCGCTCAAAAATAATATATTCGACCTCATTGTCATGGATTTACAAATGCCAGTAATGGACGGATACACGGCTATTAAACACATCCGAAAGGAAATCTCAACGACCATACCCATCATCACCATGACAGCCCACGCTTTGGTGGGCGAAAAAGAGGATTGCTTGCGGATTGGTGCCAATAGCTATATTTCAAAACCCTTTAAACAAAAGGAACTCATTGCAACCATCTTGCAGGTTACAGGGCAGTCGCCCATATACGATCAGGAGATACCATCTGCACCAAATGAACCAGCACCTCAAAAAACAATGCTCAATCTCAACTATTTCCATGAAATAACAGGAGGTAGTAGTGAATTAAGAAAAGAGCTGGTCACGATGTTTGAGACGGAAAGTGAAGTACAACTGGCAAAAATCAGACAGGGGTTGGCTGGCAAACAAGTGGATGATTTGGTTAAAGCCATTCATAAATACCGTTCCTCCTTGTTTTCTGTCGGAATGCTCGCTACCGCGGAATCCTACAAAGCCCTGGAAGCAGATTTGAAGAACAACATCTGGAAGGATGACCTATACGCTTTGCTCCCCGGCCTTGAAGCAGAAGTTCGTCAGGGACTGACCGAGTTAAAAGCATTGGCTTAATTTTAGGTAAATATTTTGCTAATTTTAACCCATGAATAAGCTGATTTTATACACACTATTTACCTTTCTGGTTTGCTCGTGCGAGCCGAGAGAGGTTGACACCATTGATGTCCGCAAAGTTTGGCAAGCAGGAACGGTTAAAGAAAATGGTAAAATGGTTTACAACCGAACCGATACCCTTGGATCCAAGACAGGCTATGCCCGCTTCCGCCTCAATTTAAGACAGATTAATACCGTTTCCTTTACTGATTTTGATGGCAGGGATCGCACTGGAAATTGGTCTTTAGCAAACCAGTACCAGACACTGTTGTTAAGCAACATGACCACATCTGCAAAAGATACCACAACCCGGGTTAAGTTTGATATACTCAATCAAGGAGGAAGTACCTTAAAGCTCAAACGAACTATAGAAGGTGCGAAATCCGCGTTGATCCTTCGTGAATATGAACTCATACCGGAATAGCGGAGCAATAATCCGTTGTTTACGTTTTTAACTACTCCTTATTTTGCTGGCTCAAATGCCGGAAGTGATTGCCACCATGCCAGTGCTTTTTTCTTTAAAGCATCGGTCCTTTTAGGCTGCTCATTGGCTTTATTGAAAACCTCATTTGCATCCGTGGTAATATGGTAAAGCTGCACATCACTCCCATCGCTATTTACCAACAGCTTCCACTCCCCCGACCGAATAGCAAGGTTTGGACTCCGATGGGGTTCTTTCGGATAGTTGTAAGCAACATTGTTACGGCCATATTCCAGAAACAAATCAGATTTCCGACTGGAAGGATTTCCGAAAAATACAGAGCTTCTATCTTCCCCATCCCCTTTGTATTCCGCGGGAAGAATAACACCCGCCATTTTTGCCAGTGATGGAAACAAATCGATGGCACTTACAACAGACCGCTCGTCGGATACTTGTGCGGGTATATGACTGGGCCAGGTGATAAAAAATGGCATACGTATGCCGCCTTCGTATAAAGAGGCTTTTGCACCTCGAAGACCATCGGTTCTCAATCGGTCAAAATGTGGGGCCGGTCCGTTGTCGCTCGTAAAAATAAATATCGTGTTTTCATACTCTCCCATGGCCTTTAGCCCGGCGACCAACCTCCCGATCTGAACATCATAATCTTTCAAAACACCTTTTAACGCTAGCAATTCTTGCCGCTTTGGAGTTTTCCCCTCTTCT
>CALGRQ010000247.1 GCA_937880795.1 uncultured Dyadobacter sp.
AAACCGGTGTGATAAACCAACGGGAAAGATTGCCGGAACGCGTATACTATTTCCAGAGTTGGGTGAAATTAGCATCAATGAAAGTACCGAAAAGCGGCTTCGACAATTGGCTGACTTGCTCGTACAACCTAAAGATGGTCGACTTTATAGGACGGTGGTGAATCGGGTGTGGGCACAGTTGCTGGGAAGAGGAATTGTTGAGCCCGTTGATATGATGGATAACATGCCATGGAGCGAAGATCTTTTGGATTATCTGGCTTCTGATTTTGCTGCCAACGGATATGACATGAAGAAACTCATTTATGCGATTGTTACCTCTAAAACGTACCAGCTTCCATCTACCTCAGTGAAAGAAGCAGAGCATATCATGGCAAGTGACTATAAGTTCACGGGTATGATTCGTCGGCGATTAACAGCCGAGCAGTTTACCGATGCCATCAGTGCCGCATTTAATCCTGTATATGCAGACTCTGCCATTGTTTTAAAATTACTCCCGGAAAGGCTGCAAGCAAAGCCCCCTGTTCCACGAGCGGCTCTCGTGAAAAACGATCCATTCCTTACCGCGTTGGGTCGCCCAAATAGAGAAACGGTGAGTACAAGCAGGACCTCCCAGGCCAATCTGTTACAGGCTTTGGAGTTAACAAATGGAGATCGATTTTCGGAAACTTTGAAACGAGGCGCTAAGGAATGGAAGGTGAAATACCCAACATCCGATGCATTGGTAACCGCATTATATCGAAATGCGTTAGGGCGAAATCCATTACCAAAAGAGCTTACCACGGCTCGAAAGATTATCGGCGAAAAACCTAGTGAAGAAGGGATTCAGGATTTGGTATGGGCATTGGCTCTGGTGCCTGAATTTCAGCTGATATATTAAAAGTATGATACATTTTAATATTATAAATTTATAAAATGTATCATATGTTTAGTATTGTTAATAATATAAATTTAATTCACTTAATAGTACTTATTAAATGAATTAAAAGTATTATTAGTATGTTAAGTAATTTATATAAGATACTTGTAATCAGTTAATTATAAATCATTGATCATGAAGTCGACATGGAATAGGCGGGAATTTTTGCAAAGAGCAAGTGCCGCTACGATGGCAGCCCTGGCTGCCGGAGCACCAGTCTCAAATATATTATCGAGTTGTAAACCGGGTGCGAGCTCGCGAGCGGATACGGTTATATTGTTATGGATGGCGGGTGGAATGGCCCATACGGAGACCTTTGATCCCAAGAAATTTACCCCTTTCGAAAAGGGAATGGAGGGTAATAGGGTATTGAGTACTTTCAAATCGGTGCCTACCATTTTGGATGGAATTCATTTCTCGGATGGGTTGCAATCCATTGGTGGGGTAATGGATAAGGGAACATTGATACGGTCGTACGTTGCTGCGGACATGGGACATATTTTGCATTCGCGTCATCAATACCATTGGCACACTTGTTACGAACCTCCGCAAACCGTTGCTGCACCACATATGGGTTCTTGGATTGCCAAAGAACTTGGACCTAAAAATCCGGTGATACCGGCATTTATTGATATCGGCCAAAGGTTTACAGTAGGTGAGGCTGAGGAGCTCAAAGCGTTTCATACGGCGGGTTTTTTAGGTAATGAGTTTGGGCCATTCTTCATTCCAGATCCAAGCCAGGGCCTGGAAAGTGTAAGGCCACCAGTGGGTATGGATGCGAAGCGATTCGAGCGACGGAATCAGTTGTACAATGAACTGATCAATAATAGTCCGGTGGGAGAATTCGGCAGCGACTACCAGCGCGAATCCTTGAAGCGGTCTATGGAGCAGGCATATGCATTATTGAACTCTCCCGAATCTAAGGCTTTCGATTTAAGTACAGAGCCTAAGGCAAGCTACGATATATACAATACCGGTAGGTTTGGATTGGGGTGCTTACTGGCGCGCCGATTAACCGAACAGGGAGCTCGCTTTATTAGTGTCACAACGGAATATGAGCCCTTCAAAGGCTGGGACACGCACGAAAATGGTAATAGCCGTTTGGTAGAAATGAAAAAGCAAATAGACGGCCCCATTGCACAGTTGATTAAAGATTTGGATAAGCAAGGTTTGTTGGATCGCACTATGGTGGTTTTGGCAAGCGAGTTTAGCCGCGATATGATGGTGGAAGGAAGGCCGGATGCCAAGGTACAAGAGCAAGTAGCGCAGCCCGATATTTTATCAGATGTAAAATTTTATGGTATGCATCGCCATTTTACAGATGGTTGTTCTATGCTCATGTTTGGAGGTGGAATTAAGAAGGGATTTGTTTATGGCAAAACGGCGGATGAACGTCCTTGTAAGACTATTGAAAATCCAATAAAAATTGATCAGGTACACCAAACCATTTATCACGCATTGGGGATTCCGGAAGATACTCAGTATGAGGTGGAAAAGCGCCCGTTCTATACAACGCCTGATGGGAAAGGGAAAGCGGTGATGGACTTACTATCCTAACTTAAAAAGTACCGTCTTAAGAGCCCGGCTTACTTGGTAAGTCGGGCTTTTTTATGTGTATAGTTACAATATTTTATACTATTCAAATACACAAAATATTAGTTACTTAATTTGTTAAATATATTCTTGGTTACTAAATATTTTTAATAAAACCAGACAGAGCAGGACAGTCGCTGTTTTAAATAGTTCTACTATTACAGAATAATACAATAAAAAGTAGAGATTATTCTGTTCGAAAATGGTTCATCGATTGGAAATACTATATACAGATTGGTCATCATTGTGGTCCTGTAGTGGATCTCATACTGGGTTCAAATCCTTTAAGTTTCTGGATTTTCGCTTGTTTTCCCTCGTTACGGTTACGTTAACATGATTATCAATACCGACTATTCCTAAATCTTAATATATAAATTATCTACACAAATCAATTGCCTATGTAACACCTAAACTATCCTCTGGCCCTATATAAGGATGGGGCACACCATGTTAAATTTTTTAAATTACTAAACCTAAAAAAATTATGATTCAGTCTGGACGATTAATCTCTGACGAAGAGAAAAGTGGTGCTGGCAAACGGGGGTGGATCGCATTAATGACCGCTCTGGCGTTAAGTGCATCAGCTTACAATGGGGCTATTGCAATGCCCGCCTTTCACTTGGAGACAGAAGTAAAGGCTAACAAAACTGTAACCGGAAAAGTAACCGACGAGAATGGCGAAGGTATACCAGGTGTAAGTATCGTTGTAAAAGGAACAACTACTGGAACAGTATCTTCTGTAGATGGGACATATTCCATCAATGTACCTGATAATGGAGGAACCCTTATTTTTTCTTCCGTAGGTTACATTTCACAAGAGATTGCCGTGGGCAGCCGCGCTGCAATTGACGTAAAATTGGCAACGGACTCCAAAGCGTTGAGCGAAGTAGTTGTTGTAGGTTACGGTAGTCAATTGAAGAAAGAAGTGACCGGGTCGGTTCAAACCGTAGGTGCAGCTGAAATTAAAGATTTACCTGTAACACAGGTGACACAAAAATTACAAGGACGTGTAGCCGGGGTTCAGATTAACCAGGCTACGGGTAAACCAGGGCAGGGGATGTCAGTACGTATACGGGGTCAGGTTTCCGTTTCGGCAGGTAGCGATCCATTGTACGTAATTGATGGTTTCCCGATTACTGGAAATATCGGCGCGCTTAACCCAGACGAAATTGAAGAAATTTCGATTCTTAAAGATGCTGCCTCTACATCGCTATACGGATCACGTGCAGCGAACGGTGTTGTGTTGATTACCACTAAAAAAGGTAAACCAGGCGAAACGAATGTAAACTTTAATGCTTACTACGGTTTCCAAAAGGTACCTATGAGGGGCCGTATTGAAATGCTAAATGCCGAAGAGTTTGCTCAGTTTAAAAAGGAGTACTACGAAGATATGAATCAACCGGTTCCGGCTGAGTTTAAAAACCCTTCTGAGTATAGAGGTAAAAACAATGATTGGTACGACGCACTTTTAAGAACGGCACCTATCCAAAGTTATAACTTAACTCTCACTTCGAACAAGGAGAATTTAAAAACGTCGTTGGTTGCCGGCGTACTGAATCAGGATGGAGTTGTAATTAATAACAACTACAAGCGCTATTCGCTTCGTATGAATACCGAGTATGATATCAACAAATATGTGAAAGTTGGTTTCAATATTGCGCCTCAGTATGTTTATGATAACACGCCGCGCACAGATGGTGACCGTGGAACTGGTATTATTTTTAATGCCTTGCACACCTGGCCGGTTATGCCTATTCATGATGCAAATGGTCAATTGACCATGTACAATGAATTTCCTTCAAGCACAGGTAACATTTTCAAGTATCCCAACTGGGTTCGTGCTTCTAATGAAATCACGAATGAAAATAAGAATACAAAAATGTTAGGTAATACGTATTTGGTGATAAGTCCCATTAAAGGGCTTACATTAAAGACCACGCTTAACATTGAGTATGAAAATAATAAGTTTTTCTACTTCAACCCATCAACGGCGACGAGTGTGATGAACGTTCAGATTCCAACGAATGCATCCACAACACGTCAGGGGCTAATCAATAGCGGCTGGTTGAATGAAAACTTAGCGACTTACAACCGTAGTTTCGGTGATCATAATTTCGAATTATTGGCAGGTTTCACGCAACAGCGTTATCGTCAAGAGTTCGAGACCATAAACGCTTCGGTGTATGCTGATGACCGCCTGCCTACCATTCAAGGTGCTCTTAACATCAACAGAGGAGGTACACTAAATGGTATTAATGCGTGGTCACTTACCTCATACCTTTCTTGTTTACTGCCTCGATGCGTGCAGATGGATCCTCACGTTTTGGTGCGGATAACCTTTGGGGAACATTCCCTGCGGTTTCGGCAGGTTGGGTAATTTCTGATGAGAACTTCTTCCAGGACTTGCAAAAAGTTTCATTTGCAAAAATTCGTGCTAGTTACGGTTTGATCGGTAACAACAACATCGGTAACTATACGCAGTATGCCTTGGTAAACAATACTGTTAACGCGGTATTTGGTGATAACGTAGCCACTGGTGCTGCTGTAACTTCCCTTGCCAATAGAAACCTGAGTTGGGAAACTACGAAGCAATTTGACATTGGTCTTGATTTAGGATTGTTCAATGATCGTATCCAATTCATCTATGACTTTTACAACAAGCGTACAACGAATTTGTTGTATGCAGTACAAGTACCTCAGGAATCTGGATTCGGTAATTTCTATGACAATATCGGAGAAATTAAGCTTTGGGGACATGAATTCTCTTTGACGACTCGTAATCTTGACGGTGCATTGAAGTGGAAAACAAATGCAAACATTTCCTTTAACAGGAATAAAGTGATGGAACTTGCACCGGGTATTGACCGTGTGTATGGTTCATTCCACATCACACAAGTAGGCCAAGCATTTGGTCAATTCTACGGGTTGGTTAAGGAAGGATTTTACAAGAATGCTGATGATCTAAAGAATTCCCCTCAGGCACCAGGACAATCTGCGATTGGTACAATCAAATTCAAAGATGTCAATGGAGATGGTAAGATTACCTATGGAGGCGACAAAGATGACCGTACCATTATTGGAAATCCGTTCCCTAAGTTTACTTATGGTTTGACCAACGAGTTTAGCTATAAAAACTGGGATCTATCTATTGCTGGATCTGGTTCTCATGGAAACCAACTTTGGGTTCGTCACCTTTACAGTACAGCCAACTTGGATGGTGTATTCAATATGGTGGCTGGTGTTAAAGATCGTTTCCGAGTTCAAAATGCAGTGGATGCTGACGGAAAGAGTGTTGCAACTACTGTAATCAGTGAAGGTAAAGGAATGTTTGGTGCTACTAACAATGGGGGAACCTATACTGGTATCGAACGTGACTGGAACAGTTCTCATTTCTTGGCCGATGCGTCGTTCTTTACGATCAAGAACGTTACACTTGGTTATGGAATTGGAAAAGTTGGTAATGTATTTAAGTCTGCCAGAGTATATGCCTCTGTTCAGAATGTGTATGTATTTACCAAGTACTGGGGTGGACCTAACCCTGAAACCAGTGCCAACGGAGCAGGAAATGGTGATGGAGGTAATTTGAGCCAGGGTGTTGACTTTTCAAACTATCCGGTACCACGTACCTGGACATTGGGTGTAAACCTGAACTTTTAAGCCATACCTTTTATCGAATTCGTTTAAACAAAAAACAAATGAAAGCAAAATATATAGCGGCTTGGCTTTTGGCAGTCGGCCTCACGGGGTGCCGTGAAAATTTCCTTACGGTTGTTCCTGAAACCTCACTTAGTTCGGCTACTTTTTTTAAGACAGAAGCTGATTTTAGACAGGCAGTAAATGGAGCATATGTGCCTTTGAGAAGCATTTACAATGGACCGGCCTGGATTTTAGAAGAAATGCATTCCGATAACTCATATTATGCACGTAATGTATTGTATGGTGCTGTAGATGCAACGGAGAATGTCGCCAATTTTGCAGTACCAACGGCTAATGGGGTCACTGCTAATGGAAACGTATTATCGCAGTATCGCTTAAATTATCAGATCATTGCTCGTACCAATCAGATTCTAACCTCTATTGATGCAGTTGAATTTGGAGCAGATTCTAAAAATAACTTAAGAGGACAAGCGCTATTCCTTCGTGCCTTTGCCTACTTTGACTTAGTACGTCTTTTTGGGAAAGTACCGTTGCATTTAACTCCGGTTCAGACGCGTGAAGATGCGGCGCAACCGTTAGCTAGCACCGAGGATCTATATGCGCAAATTGAGAAGGATGCCTTGGAAGCAAGCAAGTTGTTACCCAACAAAGCCAAACAAGAAGCGGGGAGAGTTACTTCAGGTGCTGCTAAAACCCTGTTAGCTAATTTGTATCTGACTCAGAAAAAATGGGCTCAGGTGCAGCCATTGATGGAGGATGTTGTTAAAAATGATGGCTATACTTTAATGCCTGATTATAACAATGCATTTTCGTTTACCTCAGCTAATAAAAACAACCAGGAGTCTGTTTTTGAAGTACAGTATAAGGAGGGGTCTGAGGGTTACAACGGAAGCTTCGTATATAGCTTCATTCCTTCTCCAATTTCTGCTGAAGAAATGAAGCCATTAACAGGTACTTCTAATACCCAGGGAACCTCCCAAGAGAGTAATAACATCCCGACTCCTGATATTATTGCAGCTTTTGAAACGGGAGATAAGCGTAAGGATGTGAATATTGGATATGTAACTTTAAGTGGAAGTTTGGCGGAGAATAAAACATATCCCTATATTAAAAAGTACACTCGTCCTCACGCCTTGCATGGTAATACTGGACAAAACTGGCCAGTATACCGCTATTCCGAAGTACTACTTTTCCTAGCTGAATCTCTAAATGAGCAAGGCAAACCTGCCGAAGCGGCAACGTATTTGAACCAAGTTCGTACCAGAGCTGGATTGGCTGGAACCAAAGCTGTTTCTCAGGCAGATATGCGTGAAGCGATCTTTAAAGAAAGAAGGGTAGAATTAGCATTTGAGAACAAGCGTTGGTTCGACTTGACCCGTACGGGTAGGGTAAAGGAAATTATTACTGCTTATGGAGCTAGGATAAAAGCCAATCCCGCAGCATATTACTTTCCGAAAGGATACGCGCCACCAAGTAACGCGTTTACAATTCTGGATGATTACTATGGATTACCTGCAGACGAATCTGCGCTTACTCCGCACTTTTAATAGCTAGCGTACAGCCAAAGCTGTAAAAAACCGGTGAGTTGGGATTGTATATACAACCCAAGCTCGCCGGTTTTTTTGTTAAAATTTACTTAAAAAAAACGGTATACCGACAGTGCAGGATAGTAGGGTGACAGAATACTGCTATTATTGTATTAATCAGACTATTTCAAGTTTTAATTTGTTTTATTTTATAATTATAGTGCTGATAATCAAAAACATTGGCGGAAGTGTATTGGGTGGTGAAGTAATAGCACCGCACCTAAATTCTTATTTATAATAACTTAAACTTTGAACTGTAAAATGTACAAAAAGAAAAAATGGACTAAACTATCAGCGACTCTAGCCATTTTATTGGCTGCCGGAGTTGGTGGTGGGGTTTTGGTGAGTAATCGCCCGGCGAAACATCGTCCGCCAGGATCTAAAGTAGACAAGTTAAAACTTCCGGAAGGGTTTGCAGCCGAGCATTTATTCAGTCCTTCTGAGGCTTCCAATGGCTCATGGGTATCTATGACTTTTGACCCCAAGGGACGTCTGATCACTTCTGATCAGTATGGTAGTTTGTTTCGGGTTGTTGTTCCGGCAATTGGCTCCGACGCAAAACCTACTATAGAACCACTTAAAATTGAGGGTGATACTGCCAAAGTAGCAATGGGCTACGCTCACGGATTATTGTATGCTTTCAATAGTCTATACGTAATGATCAACAATCGGGAAAATCCAAAATTCCCGAAGGGAAGTGGGTTGTATCGTTTACAGGATACCGATAACAATGATCAGTACGATAAAATTACGCTCTTAAAAGCGATTAAGGGAGAGGGAGAGCACGGACCTCATAGTATCCAGCTTTCTCCAGATGGTAAGTCGTTATATGTGGTGTCTGGAAACCATACCGACCTTCCAGAAATGGACATATACAGATTACCGAAAACATGGACCAATGACAACTTATTTCCTTTTATCAAGGACCCACGCGGGCATGCTAACGACCGTATGGCTCCTGGTGGATGGATTGCAGTTACAGATCCGGAGGGTAAGAAATGGGAATTGGTAAGCGCAGGCTATCGTAACCCTTATGACATCGCATTCAACGAGGCAGGGGATATGTTCACCTATGACTCTGACATGGAGTGGGATTTTGGTACTCCGTGGTACCGCCCGACGAGGGTTTGTCATGCCACCAGCGCCAGTGAGTTTGGTTGGAGAACCGGGGATGCCAAATGGGCACCATCATATCCAGATAATGTAGGACCATTGATGAATATTGGTCAGGGATCACCCACCAACTTACTTTATCTGAAAGATGCTCTTTTCCCTGAAAAGTATAAAAATACTTTACTTGCATTCGACTGGAGCTTTGGTATCATTCACGGCTTACACTTGAAACCTGCGGGTGGAACCTATACGGCTGATCATGAAGAATTTTTGTCGGGTTCTCCTTTGCCACTTACGGATGGTGTGATTGGTCCAGATGGTGCCCTGTACTTCTTGACAGGTGGACGTCGCTTGGAATCAGATCTTTACCGTGTATACTACAAAGACTATAAAAAGCTAAAACCAGGTGCTAACGTTGCTACGGTTACTTTGACCAATGAGCAAAAGCTTAGAATGAACCTTGAGAAGTTCCATACAGGAACCGACTCGAAGGCGGTGGCTACGGCTTGGTCTAATTTAGCACATGCAGATCGGTCAGTTCGTTATGCAGCGAGAATGGCTGTGGAACATCAGCCTGTTTCGGAATGGAAAGCGAAAGCATTGGCGGAAACCAATGGAGTTATTAAAACCAATGCGCTTCTTGCATTGGCTCGTCAGGGAAGTGCAGCTGATAAGGAAGATATTTTAAAAGGCCTTATTAGTATAGATTTCAAGAAGTTAAACGAATCTCAGCAAAGAGATTTACTCCGTACATTTGAAGTTACTTTCTTCAGATATGGACAACTTGAAGGAGCTTTGAAGACGCAGGTGACCAATTACATCAGCCCAAATTATCCTTCTAGCTCTGCATTAAGCAACAGGCTATATAGTAAATTACTTGTGTTTCTTGAGGCGCCAAAGGCTGTTGAACGCACGCTTGCTTTGCTTATGAAAAATGAGAAGTTTAATGACGTGGACAATGAAACGGCGACAGCTTCTTCTGATTTGATTCTTAGAAACCCGCAGTATGGACTTGATATTGCCGGAATGTTGGAAAAAATGCCACCGCAACAGCAAACATTTTATGCGTTTGTATTGAGCGGAGCAAAAACAGGATGGACTCCACAATTGCGCGATCAATATTTCAAATGGTACGCCAAAGCATTTAGCTACCAGGGAGGAAGAAGCTACATTGGCTTTATTGATAAGTCCCGTCAATTAGCATTGAAAAATGTACCGAAAGATAAGTTTGCCTATTACGACAAGTTATCCGGAGCAGCTTTGTTGACTGGTAATGGAAACGACCTTGCGAAAACCTATACAATAAAAGGACCAGGTAGAGCATGGAAAGTGGATGATGCAGTAAAATTGGTTCAGGATAGTCTGAGCAACCGTAATTTCGAGAATGGTAAAATGATATTCTCGGCAATTCTATGTAACCGTTGCCATATGATCCAGGGAGAAGGTTCAGATGTAGGGCCGGAATTAACTCAACTTGGATCAAGATTCTCGACGAAAGATATGCTCGAGGCAATCATTGAGCCAAACAAAGCAATTTCGGATCAATATGGTTCTATAGTATATACTATGAAGGATAATGAATCGATTGTTGGAAGACAAATCAATGAGGATGCCAACTTCTATTACATTGCTCAGAATCCGTTTGATTCTAAGACGATTCGTAAACTCAATAAGAAGGATGTAGCCTCTACCAAAGTATCAACGGTATCGGTAATGCTTCCGGGATTAATCAATGGATTAAATCCGAACGAGTTGAGAGATTTAGTTGCGTATCTGATGTCTGGTGGAAATAAGAATAATCCAATTTATTCTGAAAACGCAGGAGCCCAGAAAAACAAGGGAAAATGATAATTGACGAGTAGAATTATCATAATTTAACTTACTAATGTGGTGTCACAGTTTAGACTAAAAGTCGCTGATGACACCACATTTTGTTTATAGTGAGAGGAGTTATTGATGCAATAACTGACT
>CALGRQ010000248.1 GCA_937880795.1 uncultured Dyadobacter sp.
CCTATACAAAATGCGGCCGGCAAGGATATCGTTTGGCGCGCACGCACCGGATTGGCAGTTCCTTATTTGTCAACTTTACTGTCCGACAATAACACCGACCAAAAGGCAAAACTTCGTTATTTCCGCGCATTTGATTTCAATCCGGGTGATAGTAAACTAAAAGCCAATGCATTATTGCCGGTTTTAAGTTCAAAAAGCGACGATCAAGCCGAATTAACCGAGATCGTTTTCCGTCATTTGGACCCCGCCTTTGTCACCACGGACGCAAAAGCCTCTGCCGTCCTGAAAAAATCTCTGGACGAAAACTACGGTACTCAGAAATATATCGAGCTACTTACGAAATACAAATTAACCAGTGAGCACAAAAGATTGTTAGATATGGCTATAAACCAGTCGTCGAGCGGGTTGGGGAGATCTGCCGGACAACTTTTATGGAATCAGGGTGGTCAGGATTTGATCAAAAAAACAATATTCGGTACGGATACCAAGCGCGCTACGGCCACATTGGCAGCGATTCGATCGGTGGGAACTACCGAGAGTACAGCCATACTTGAAAGCATCCTGAAAGGAAAACAATATAGTACACCACTCCAAATGGCCGCAGCACAGTCGATGGCCGGGACCTGGCCTGGAGAGGAACTACTCCTCACTTATCTACGAAAAGGACTGCTCAAAGAAGAAGTTAAAATGGCTGCCGTGAAAGCGATGAGCAACGCATGGCGAAAAGGCATTCGACAAGAGGCCAACAGTTTCTTAAAGCCTGAATCGGAACGGACCGCCAAGAAATCAGAAAAGCACCCACCGATTAAAGATCTCATTTTAAAGACCGGTCAGGCGGCAAACGGTAAACAGGTATTTAAACAATACTGTGAAGCCTGTCATCAGGTAGGAAAAGAAGGGCTCGATTTTGGCCCCAAATTGACTGAAATTGGCGCTAAACTACCAAAAGAAGGCTTATATATGGCCCTCATGTTCCCCAATGCCGGAGTAAGTTTTGGATACGAAACCAGTGAAATAAAGCTCAAAGATGGCTCAGTGATTACCGGAATTGTGGCCAGTAAAACAGAAAAATCAGTACTGGTAAAATTCCCCGGTGGTACTACACAGGAGTACGCACAGGAAAAAATACAGAGCATTAAAAGGCTGGAAGAATCTATGATGCCCGCAGGGTTGGAAGATGCCATGTCTACCACAGAACTCACCGATTTAATAGAATATTTACATCAACTGAAATAGCCAAATTTCAGTACAACCCAATGATTTTCAAGATTTAACAACGAGCAAATGAAAAAAATAAGTGTTCTTGCCATGGCCATTTGTCTGGGTTCCAGCGTATATGGACAAGCCTTTAAAGCGCTGAAATTCAAAAAGCAGGCCATTGCGGCCGAAAGTGCCGAGTCGGTTGGTGTGTTTGACGTCAATGGAGATGGAAACCTAGATATTGTCTCCGGCAGCTTTTGGTACGAAGGTCCACGGTTTCTGAACCGAAGCCTTATAGGCCAAATGGAACGTGTTGGCGAATATTATGACGACTTTTCAACCATTCCAATTGATGTCAACGGAGATGGAAAACTGGACTATATAACCGGTGGTTGGATCAACCAAAAATTGGTTTGGTATGAAAACCCTGGCAATAAAGGACTCTGGCCCAAACACGAAATAGCCAGTACCGGTAATATTGAAACCACCCGTGCGTGGGATGTGGATGGCGACGGATTCCCTGAAATTGTGCCTAATACGCCAAAATTCCCATTGAAATATTATACCCTCGAAAGAGATGCCAACAACAAGCCAACCGGCAAATTCACAACCACTCAAGTCAGTGAAACGCATGGACATGGTTTGGGATTCGGAGATATCAATGGCGACGGCCGTGGTGATTTCATCGTTGCAGATGGATGGTATGAAGCACCAGCCGACCGTAAAAAAGGTAGCTGGAAGTTTCACAACATATTTAAGTTTGGACATGCTTCCGCGCCTATGATCGTCACCGACGTGAACAAGGACGGTCTTAATGACCTCATCGTAGGTAACGCCCATGCCTACGGCCTCAATTGGTACGAACAGAAAAGAACCGGTAATACCATCACCTTCGTGAAACATGCCATTGACCCTTACTCCTCACAGTTTCACGTAATGGAATGGGTGGATATTGACAACGATGGAGAAATGGAGTTGGTCACCGGCAAGCGTTATCGCGGCCACAACGGCTCTGACCCAGGTGCGTACGATCCGCTGGGAATCTACTATTTTAAATGGAACGGCGAAAGCTTTACCAAACATACGATTAGCTACGGCCCATTTGGTGAAGGAAAAGGAACCGGAATTTATTTCTCTGTGGCAGATCTCCGCAAAACCGGTCGGAAGGACATCATTGTTGCAGGAAAAGACGGTCTGGTTGTTTTTTACAACGAAGGCGAGTAAAGTTCCGAAGCATTTCTCGAATGATGGCTTATGGATATATCAGGAAAGCAAAATTGTCTCACAAGGACGACGCGTTTGCCCTCTACAAATGGCGTATTTAACACCTTACCGTGACAGGCGAACTGCTTATTTTCGTTTATTAATTATTAACGAAATAACAGGGTGTAATGACGAAAACTGAAATAGCGAAATTATTCTCCACCGGTCAATTTGAAGTGATCTATGGTGTCTTGGCTAATGATGTCGAGTGGTTGGTTCTTGGAGAAACTAGATTGATCGGTAAGCACAATGTTGTAGCCCGTTGCAAACAAGTGAGTAGCTACTTTGAGTCCGTTACAACCGACTTTAGAATCTTGAATGTTATAGCAGATGGAAACAAGATTGCTATTAACGGTACAGCTGAGTTTCTCAGGGACAATAAGCGCGTTTCATATGTTTCGGCCTGTGATCTATACGAATTCAATTCGGATGGGCAAATTGAGAAAATAACGTCTTACTGTATACAAACAGAATAAGTAAACCGGTTATACGTGTTCAATAATAAAAAATGCTCGCAAGGTCCGTTTTCCCTGCGAGCATTTTCTGTTTTACACAAATCGTCTACCTAATAAGTCTTCAAAGCCCTTTTATCGCCTATTTCTAAAAGGATTCTTTGCAAGCCTCCCATCTCCGCTTGCAGTCCTTTCTCCGCATCTTCCTCCATATCATGATTAATGATACCAATGGGGCCCTTATATCCACTTTTCCAAACCAGACGAATCATTTCCTTTTCTACATCGCCCTGTCCGGTTCTGTAAAACCGCTCGGTAACACCGTTTCTTAATCCCGCAATGTTGAGCGCCATCAAATGAGGTTTAATCTTAGGAAAGAAGTATGCAAATCGGTCATGGTGGAATCTTGCGTGATGAAAATTATACACGATGCCTACATTTTTCATTCCCAGCACCTGAATCAATTCCAGTTGATTTTCGGGCTCTCCAAACCATCCTCCATGATTGTACAGGGCCACCTTACAACCTAGCTTCGCCGCTCTTTCGGCAATGGTTCTAATTGGCTTGACCATGGCAGCAATCTTTTCCTCTTGACCCAATTCTTTAAAACCATGCCATTCTCCCATTAAAAGCCATATTTGTGTTTGAACCTTATTTCGCTCTAAAAAATCAAAAATGGCTTGAATATGCTTGTTTTGATCAGGATTCTGGTCCGACATCATCCAAAATGCTTCTAGCTTTATATGGTGCCGGTTTAAAGCTTTTAGCTCATCATCGAAAGTGGGAATATGTTCATCTCGCCAGTCATAAGCTAATTTGGTAATTCCCAACCGACTAAGCATCTGTGCCCGTTCTTCCGAGCCTCGTTTTTTCGCATCAAAAGGAACCACACACTGTATGTACCCCGTTTTTCAGACAGCCAATTATTGTTGTATTTCTTTTTTCAGC
>CALGRQ010000249.1 GCA_937880795.1 uncultured Dyadobacter sp.
TACCCTGACCTTCCTGCCAGTAAATGCTTTTCTTAGGTGAATATGGCCCTGCATATGACTGATCACGAATCCAGTCCTGTCCAGGGTGATCGTGGGTAAAAGGTACTTCCATATTAGAAGCTTTATTGTAGATACCTTCCCAGTCCTCAACAAGATGATAAGCAACAATGGTCATATGCTTAGCAAGGGTTGTTTCCTCATAATCATTAACGGTAGTAAGGTTACCACATGTGACTCGGAGGTTCTCTGTTAACCGCTCTTGAGCAATTCGATATGCTTTGGTATTAATGCCCTTAACGAGAAAGCGAGCTTTCTCAGTAGGGCTTAGTTTAAATGTACGCCAATCTCGACAATCGGTCGTTTGCTTGACTTGGTCAAGAACATCAGTATCAATAAACATGGGTTCGGACTCCGTTTAGATTAAGGACCAACCGGTGCAGTGGCACGAGTAAGCGTAGGGGATTGATTTCGAACAGAATAAGACAGAGAATACTGCAGGATATCCGTCTTAGCACCTGAAGGTAGTTCCCCTGTAATGGTGGCTTCCGGAATATCGATAGTATAACTGTTACCGTCAGCATCAGATAAAGGAATTTTAAGACTGATATCTGAATCGGTATATTTGAGTTCGTTAATCGACGCCGCTTCATCACCCCATGCCAAGGTAGCGGTACCAGTCATGGTTACACCTGTTTCAATTAGCTTACCAACTGATAAACCTTTACCAAAACATTTTTGCGCCTCAATAGAGAACTCAATGTTTAAGTTAAAGGAAGTTACACAGGCAATATCCTGCATACTTTGGCCATCAATGGTAACATCGCCAACACCAACGTTGGTAAATGGCTTATTTGTGTTAGCAGGAGTTACTGTACCGGCTGGTACAGTGAGGGTGACTGGATCACGCCCCCGCCCTTGAAAGGTGAATGTGACAGTGACAATACCTTCTTCAGGTACTTCGATGCCCAAACCGGTAACTTGCATACCTTTAAATACATGGTAGCCGCCCGAGTCACGATATTCACGTAGGATGGAGAATGTCTTAAGTAAAGTCCCAAGCGTAAGTACGTTATTAGCCCAAGTGTTATGGAACGCAGCAGCAAACAACTCATCATAAGTACCATATGAAAGCTCTCCTGTTACCTCTCCGCCATAAGTTGCAGAAGTTTTAAATTCCCCTGAAGGAATAAGAAGGTCTTTGATTTCCTCAGATTCTGTACCTGAAACCTGTCCATCCAAAGAAACAGATTTAAAGCGCAGCTGAGTACGATCGAATGGGGATGGGGTTTCACCGGCTACCGTTTCAGCTTGGTAACTGAGCCCTTGTTTAGCACCACTTGACATAAGTGATTCTCCTTAGTTATGCCGAAACGGCAGGTGTATGTTTACATGGTAAAAATCTTGTGTAGAAGGTACTTCATTTACTTCCCCTACACCTGTCTCTAAATAGGAGTATGTCCATTCAGAGAACGCGTCCCGAAAAGAATAACATATTTTGTCCGCAGTCGCCACCCCTGACCCTAAAGGAAAGAAAAGGCTAACCACAATAATGCCTCGATCACGGATATGCTTTTGACCTAGACAAGCACTTTCGGAGGTAGCATTAAGAACACTCATTCGCGCCCAAGTTTCTCCTTGGGCTACTTGTAAGGTTCGATTTCGACTCTGAAGTTTAATATTTTTTGCTTTTAACCAAGTATCTACCGCAACTCGAACGGCATTCATGGCATCAGGCATATTACTCATGACAATTTCACCTTCATAACTGCAATTCGATATACCCCTTGCGCCGCTTGGTTAGAGGAACCATCCTCAATTTTTCGGTTATAGGGTAAGTTTTGCTGAACAAATAGTTTACTTCCTCGTGGGGAAGTATTGATTATATTTAAACTTTCTTGGTACCAACGCTCATAGTCTCTTCGGCGAGCATCATAATATGTGGATGGAGAACCAACGGATACAATATGGTTGGATTTATAGCGCCCAGTTTTAATAGGAGACAAGTCGTATACTTCTTTTAGAACTCTACGTGCAGCTTTCTTGTTTAGATTATCTACACTAACTCGAAGTTCTTCCATGATTGATTTTACAGGTCTATTCCAAGCCATTGGTTGCCCTCAATCCTAGAACCCAAGTTACATCAGCAGGGTCTTTGCCGACACTAGAGACTCGCTTAGATCCGACTACATCCCCGATAACAGGTTTTGTAGCTATAGTTTCTTGGAGGATTAATAAGCGTTCATCGGTATATTGAATATTGGTACCATCAACTTCTTCATTGTTAAACTTCCCAAACACACCACTACTATCAAAGCTCTGAACTGTGGTTATGTTTTCATCGGTATCGGGGTCGATTTCGTGGGTTGTTCGAACAAGAGTAAAAGGCTTGTAGGCATCTTTCAAATTAGTTTGAAATGCTCGAAGTAGGTTCTTTGTAAGTCTTTCTTTTAACATGGCTAATACCCCCAATTAGGGAAATATTATTATGTTATTATTGGGTTTTCAATTGATTTTATCAATTAAGTAAACATATGAGGTGGTGGTGAAGCGGACTAGTAAATCTTTAGCTAGTTTAATCCAACGATTCTCGGCATTTTTGTAGGCAACATATTGGATTTCGTATGAGGTACCTTGTTGGGCACTGCCTTTCTCAGATTTGATATTATCAGTGTTAACGTATAGTGCATCTTCCTTAGCTGCACGAGCTAGAAAGAATGCGGCCATGTTGACCACAGCAATATCGTCGGGGTTGGTTAATCCGGTCGGTATTTCACGACCGGTCAACCAAGCGTTAACTTGCTCAGTATAGAGCTCAAAGTTTTCATCAGTATCCCAGTTTACACCGAACTTGTCGATCAATTGCTGCTTAGTGATGTAGTCCATTTGAGCCCCATGCAATCAAGTTATTTAGCAGCGGCTGCTGCTGCTTTAGCTTCAGCAGCAGCTTTTGCTTCCGCAGCAGCTTTCGCTTCTGCTTCTTGCTTAGCTTTTGCTTCTGCGGCTGCTTTAGCCTCAGCAGCAACTTTAGCCTCTGCTGCGGCCTTAGCTTCTGCTTCTTCTTTAGCCTTGGCCTCAGAGGCTTCTTTAGCATGTGAAGAGGCAACGGAGTCCGATACGCCGCCCTTCACATTCTTTTTGAGGATTTCTTTAGGTTTCCCCGCAGCTTCTTCCTCTTTAGCACCGCGGAATTGCGCATCTACAAGACGAACACCCGCTGTACGAGCAGCCTTGCGGATTTCTTCCGCATTTTCTAAGTCCCAAAGGTTGTTAGTAAGGAACCAGCGACCATTGGATTCATTCTTTAAACGTGGCATAACTACTACTCCATCTTGTTATGGTAGGTAAAGCTACCGGTTAGGTACCGATAGCTAATACACCTGCAGTTGATTTAATGCTTTCTGCAACTTTGATCCAGTTAGCAGACGTTTGGAGTTCAGCATCTAGAGGTGATTTACCACCTGTAGCTTCGTCCCAAGAGTAACCCTTAACTTTAAGAGCAAAGTGGTAGTCAGCTTGGAATGTAGTTTCAATGCGTTGCTTACCGTTAGTGGTTTCGATGTTAGTAATAACATCATCAGAGTCACTAGCAGTAACTGCACCACGAGTAAGACCCAATACACGGTTTACACCTGTAGCAGAAGTCAAGCCCGGAGCATCAACAACCACCACTGCTTTACCAAGGATATCTACTACTGTCACATTTTCAGCTTTGAATAGTAGACTAGGTGCGTTAGCTAAGTTCTTAGAAACGAATTTATGGTATTGCATACCAGTCATAACGTCAGCTAAAATAGAACCTGAAGCCGCACCAAACTTAGCGTGAGCCATGTTAATGGTGTCGTAAGTCAATTCTACAAGATCAGTACCGTAAGTGGTATCAGCACCTTGACCTGAGATGGCCGCAACTACTACACCGACTGCGCTGTTAACTTGGTCATACAGTAAAGCATCTGCGAAACCACGAGAAGCGATTTCGATACTTTTCGCTGTTGGTTCATGTAACCATGAGTGAACACCCGGTTCAAAACGAACAGGACCAAAACCACCGGCAACTTTAACACCAGTTTGTGTATGGTCAGTGATGTCCACAGGAGTCACGGCAGAGTTAGGAGCGTACATATCAACGCGGCGTTGAGCACTGCGAACGCTGTCAAAGAACGCTTGTTGGATGAAGTCACCGCGGAAGCTTGCAGAATCCAGAACGATGGTGTTACGAGAAGCTTGGTTGAACAGGCGAACCTGCTCAGCGAAAGTTTCCATAGTTGCAGGAACGATATATTCGTTAAATACTGTTCGTAATGAAAGGGTCATGAAGTCACCTTACTAGCTTAAGTTGTATTTTTGTTTAAAGTAAGCTTCACGCTCGGCAGCTGTTCCATCCACCTTACCAGCTGTAGCACCACGACCGCCTTGACCGCCTTGAGCACCACCTTGGTTTGCTTTAGAGAACAGATGAGGAGCATCCGCTTGTAAGCTAAGAGCCCATGCTTTTGCACTTAGAGGGGTTTTTCCGTCTACATCAAATACTTGGTTACCGTCACTATCAACTGCGACTACATCACCTTTCTCTGTCAGAGCGAAGCTCCCTTGAGCACGTTGCACAAAATCTGTTAACGCCGTTGGAATTGCGCCAGCTTCAGTCGCAGCAGCAGTAATTTCTGCAGCGATAGCACGTTGCTCCAATTTTGCTTGACGATCTAGTGAGGCTTGTAATGCTTTGTCTTTTTCAGACATGTCAGAATCAAACTTGGTTTTCATTTTGTCTACGCGACGATCCACGATTGCTTCAAGGTTACCTTGCTTAAGCAGCGCTTGTTCTTCTTCGCTTTCAAAACGAGCCATAAGTGTATTGACTGCTTCTGGATCTAATCCTTTGAATTTAGCCAATTCAGCTTTTGTTTTATCTAACTGATCGTGAATCGATTGACGATTCGCTTTCAAACCTGCTACCTGAGTCTCCACTGCTGCTGTTACAGCTGCTAAAAATTCAGGACTTTGTGTGAAGTCAGGAGCACCGCCCTGTCCACCTTGACCGCCTTGATCTCCTGCAGCACCTTCTGAAGTTGCTAACATCATGATCATTGGAACTAGTGATAAAACCTTTCGCATTTCCTTCTCCTTGAGAACCCGCCTAACGGGATAACCTAAATATAAAGGAACATTTTTTTAATTTCAACAGGTAAAATTAAAAATAGCGGGGGTTACCCGCTATTTCTCTGTAGAATTTAAAACTGCGAAAATGCACCCTGCACGAGCACATAGATAGTGCCGTAAAAACAGGATCAACCCGATGTAAATAGCTATACCATAAAATAGATTCATTATGAAGCGTCCCCTTGTTTTGAAGTCTGTACCATACCAGTAATAGGCTTCAGTTTAATGTTTTCGGAGCTTGCTTTAGTAATCTCTTCTAATAAAGTGCGCTCCGGAAGTTTACCTGTGGTTAGATAAGTCCAATAAGTATCGAACGAAATTGCACCACGTTCTGCTGCGGTAAGTAAATGTGCGGCTAGTGTTCCGTCAACTGTATGACGACCAAAGTCAACCGGAACTTCAAATCGAATCGATGTTTCTTCTGTTTTATTCTCTATAGGAGAAGTCATATCGAAAAGATAACGTAAAACTTGCTCAACGCCTTTGGCAGCGTTTTGAACAATACTATACAAGGTTGCGTATTGGTCATTCTGACGAGCTTCACGAGCTTCGCCAGATTCAACACCAATATCCATTACCTTCGCGCCTGCTTCTAGTGCAGCTGATTTCTGTTTAGCCATCTCCTCGGAAACTCGACTCATACCTGTACCCTGTGGTTCAGCATAATTTACTACTGAATTAAGAGGTAGAGTCCAAACTGTACCGGCACCGGTATAGTTAAGTTGTTTATTCTTCAAACGGTTGCCATCCGAGTTCGGATTACTTTGGTTTGATAGAGGACTAGAAGCTACACCGGTAACATATAGCTGCGGGTGACAGCTCCGGTGTAGTGCCGAAAATAAGTCTGCAGAAAGTTGGTACGACTTTATTGCAGCTCGGCAAAGCGGTAGTAATGGAGGATTCGAGCTTTCACTAATATTGTTAATTGCGGATAGTCTAACCACAGGTAAATAAGTCAGGGGTCGATTAGGCATACCAAGATAACTTGAGTAGAGCGTAGCTTCTTTCTCTTCGCCCTTGCTGACCCATACTTCCGCGTTGCGGTCACGGAGTATGTATGCCCGTCGAACAATGGTAGATTCAGTACTAAACGGATTAGTTGGATCATTCAACTCACTTTCTAGGAAAGCCACCATAGTAAGGTCTTTGCGCCCGTTGGTGGTTGAATGAAGCCAGTTGTATTCGTTTCCTGCTTCATATAGAGCAATGTATCCCTTACCATCAGCGTCTACATCAGCAACTAAGGATACCTTACCATAGCGCAGTAGATGGTAGCAAACACGTTGGAATAATTCTACAATACTGAAGCCATCGTTAGTACTATTTTCCTGTAAGTATTGAAGACGTTCAGGAAGACTGATAACCGGAGTTACTCGAGCAATAAGGCCTACCATAATTACAACTGCTTCCTCTACCCAAGAAGGAAACTGCGCTCGAGCTACTAAGTCTTCGTATAGAGATGCAACATCATCGTCAGTTGCGTTAACATCATTGTTCGCAATCTGAGATTTAAGAGTCTTCATACCGGCAGTCATAGGAAGGAAAGCAGTTTTTGCTGCTTTGATACTTTCCTCTCCGGCTAGCACTGCATCAATGAACTTGTAGAAGGCAAGTAATTGAGTGGTGTCTTTATGTTTTGCTGAGATATCCATTTGTTATCCGTTCACCTGTGTACCAAACTGATGGCGTTCAATTGGGAATTCCCTAACTATAAAGTAACCGGGCGCATCTGTCACGTGGTCAATTCCAGATTTTTTATCCGGCATCCCGTTATCATCGTAAACTTGCTGCTCCAACGCTTCAACATACTTTGGACACTTAGCCACATTGACAAAGTAGTTACGCTCGCCCTTAGCGTTGCAGAACATTGCATTCATACTCATAACGCGATCTTTAATAGCAGGGTTAGTACTGTCTGTAATGATCTGAAAACCTTCGCGCTCTAAGATAGCAAAGTCAGTTTCTGAGAAGTCTTTACTTGATGAGTTACGGCCAGAGGCATCTGGATAAACGTAAAGGTCTGTTACCATTCCAAAATATTCTTTGATAACGGTACACATAGTTGGTGTATCATAAATATCAACGAACTCCATTACCGCATGGGGTTTACCGTCTCGTATTACGTGAACCACAGCAGCCATGTGCATAACGTTAAAGTCCATACCGACATAAATAGGTTCAAATCCGTCATGTTCATGGAATGAAGCGTTTTTATTCCGATCATAGGAAGTATAAACTGCACCGCTAGTTAAGTTGACGAACTGCCCTTTTAAGTATGCACTGATTAATTGTAATGGATAAGTTTCTAATAAGGAGTCAATATAATCTTCTGGTAGATACTTTTCGTTATCATAAGTACTGGCTTGTACCATGCCATACGAAGGCTTCGGATCTTTCTTAAAGCGCTTGTAGGTAAATTTATAACCTTCAGGAGTGGTTGTTAAGTCCACACCGTTTAACAAACCATTGGAAATAAAACGTAGACGGGCAATGATCTTGTTCCAAGCATTTTCCGCCTTAGTTTCCGGCATAGTATCGATTTCATCGACCATTGCTCGACCAATCTTAAAACCAATAATGGTGTTTGGCTTTTCCATGGATCGACAAATAACGGTGGTTCGATAGAAGCCTCCGGAATAGATATGAACTTCCTTATTCCCCTCATTGGTCTTAGCTCGCATACCCCAGTTATGACACACTTCTTCCATGGTGGGGAAGTAAATGTCACGAATCTGTGGATATGTTGGAGCGAAATAGCCTAGAGGGACTTTAGGGAACTCATAGCTAGTTTGGCATTGGGCAGCGCAACCTGCCCATGTCTTCCCCGCACCAAATCCCGCTACATATGAGCGGAACTTGTGCTTCATTGCAAGGAATTTTGATTGTGGGACGTTAAGCGTTGGACTCAGAATCATCTTCACGAACTCGATCAGGGTTTGACGCATCAACAACTTGGATTTCAACTTTAACAGGGACAAGCTCTTTACCGAGTTGATCAGTTTCAGTTTGAATTTTCTTAAGTTGTGCTTGGCGAATTTTCTCAATGGTTCGAGATTCAAACATACCAAGATGATCAGCCACTTTAACTAGTGCTTCTACTTGGTTGTGAAGTTTAACCTTAATACCATTACGAGTTGGTTCAGCACCTGCATATAGTAAACGAGCTCCACCTTCTAAGGTAGTAGTATCTTTTACCATTAGTTTTTGCTTACCAATCCCACCACAAGCAGGGCAATCAGGGTGCGGTGGGCGTTGCAGTGTAAAGCCACCACCACCTTCTTCTGCCGGTTCATCCATATCAAGACGTTCAGCTTCAGCTAAACGTTGCTCTACTTCTGCATCTGTAAACTGGTATTTAAAGTCTTTGCCCCAACAATAACGGCAGTTGGATACTTTAACGGCTACAATATCATTAGCATCTGCGGTTGCGATAGCCCATAGACGTTTTAGTACCATATCATGCGTGATACCAACACGTTTGGCACGAGCTTCTTTTAATTCTTCGATATAGGCCATGATTTCCGGACGTTTAAGCAATGCAGAGGTTTTGATTGGAATGTGCGCTTTATCTTTTGGAATAGAATAACCGGATTTAAGGAACGCTTCTGAGGAAGATCCGGTTCGTACATATTCCTCACTAAATTTACGTTCAAACTTGGTTAGTCGACGCATTTCAAATCCTCAAAAATAAAAAGGGAGTAATTGAACTCCCTTTTAAATATAATTGAGGTTTAGGTGACTTGCACCATCCTTTTAATTTTTAATGTGGTGTCTTAATGTCTGCTTGGATTAAACGCAGCAGGTACTCGCCTTCTTCTAAGCTAAGTCCAATAGTACCTTGCCAGTTCTTACTACCTTCAATTTTGGAGATTAAGTGGCGGCGTGCTAACGAACCGGTTTCAAAGATAGTAGTTAACTCTTTAATAGCTTCAGCGGTAGCTCCTTCACCTACTTCGGATTTATATGAATGCATAGATTCATACTTCAATTTACCATCTGTAGATCCAAAACCATCCGCACCACGAACTGTTTCATCATTAATTACACCTTCCACCAACAAACTAGCACACTGAAGTACTAATAACTGCGCGATTGGGTCATGTGGTGATACTTCGTAGTCTTCTGTTGACTTGTTAAAGACATGGATCATTAATTCGCCGCGATAAGGAGCATCAATTACCCGAGCACCAATGGTTAGCTTATTCTTTACAGCTTTGCCACTTCGCGGATTTACTTGGATACAATAGCCATTAGGGATTTGTACCTTTAAACCTGTACCAATTAATGCATCGCCCTTAGCAGGGATAACCAAACGCTTAATCGGGTAGACATCCCACCCTGCGTCCTCAAAGGATTTAGGCTTGCACGGGATTTTAGCGTTTTCGTTTAGCTTTTGCACGACTACGGTTGGCATGTTCATTTAAATTACCTACAGTTATGTTACCAGACCCTGTTACAAGCAGAGTATCTGGTTCTTTGTTGTTAAACTCTTCCCTTAATACCGGAATAAGAGCTTGCATTAGAATATCAGCCCCTTCCTTAAACAGGGTAGGTTGATTTAGTTTGTATTCCAGTTCACAAGTGGTACAATACACCTCCCCATCATCTTCCATGACGGTTAAAGTGCTAACCACAAGGAACTTCCATCGGCTTTTCAAAACTCGATTAGTCAAAAGGGCGTAGGCGCTTGGCGAATAAATCTCGGAGTAACAGGCTTCTTTTAGATCACCTTGGTACTCTCGTACTTTTCGGTTAACTTCTAAAACATCCCAACTAACAGGATCTAAGGCAATGACACCTACACCTTTTTTCATAGCTTAGAAAACTCTTCTTCGCAGTGCAACTTGAAAATGAGTAAGAAACTGTTTAAATCGATATCTGAAAGCACCTTAACTCGTTTACCGGCTACTTCTGCAATGGTGAACATACGTACACGGAATTTAACATTGGCTTTACGGTAAATCAAAACAGGGATCATACCTTCAGGGCACTGGGTCACTGCTTGATGCCACCAATCGTCAAAAGCAAACTGCTCTTGAAACTTAACTTCCATAGCAAACTTGAAGCAACCAACTAAGTCATATCCGCCACCTCGAGTTTGCTCAAGGTTACGTTCAATTCGTGTGTTGAATGCTTCTTTACCTAGACGAACTGCTACTTCGTCTTTAACCTTTTGCATCAGGGCAGCGACTTCATACTCCCCTCGCATCCCTTTCTGCTTAGGCTTGGCCATCTAATTCTTCTCCACTAAAAGCTTCTTCAGTCATGAAACCAAGATAGATATGATTGATGATAGCAGCATTGTTATCACTGCATAGCAATGCTTTAGCACCTGCTTGCTTAACTGCAATTAAGTGATTCTGTGTAATTTCCATCCCTTCCATACGATAAACAACTTCGTGGTGTGCGGATTGGTTGGCAACTGTAAATAAGTGGAAGTGGCGGCGCTCTGACATAGCTAATAGCCCCTGTAAGGTTGGTTAAAAAAGTTATATTAAAGGTTATTTAGGTTAGTTTCTACAAAATGTAAGCCATAGGACAGACTATTAAAGCGACATTCATAGTCATGGGTCTTACGACTGAACGGTTTTTCTTCCCCACCAATATTGGTAACTAGCATACCTTCAGGGATAACATAGTATAACCATTGAGGAATTAACAGAAAGTCCGCTTGATCTTCATCCCATAGATTGAAACCAATAATCTTGGCTTCTTCTTTAGTTAAAGCAAAGAAATCCTCAGCAGTAACACCAAGTTCTCCCACTTGCTTAATAACTACCTCAGGAGCGGTACCCATTGCATGAGGCAGAATGTAGGTAGCGCCACCTTGAGCCAAAGTAAAACGGAGTAAGTTACGGATTTTTTCAGTAATCATGGATTATTCCTCAATGATCTGGAGTTTAGTTTCGCCAACAACTCGTGCAAGGAGTTGTCCCTTCTCTACACTATAAACTTGGTAATCAATTTCAATATCCAAACGACCGTCAACAAATTCTAAGCGCTGGATATCTTCCTCACCAATAAATTCCAAAGCAGCTTGGAGTATTTGGTATTTTGAAGTCTTGGTTGATAGATCCAGTACTTCGTAAGAGGTTACTTTATCTATACGTTTGGTTGTCATTTACTATACCCTCGTGCAAAGTTAGCACTAAATTCAGCTTCGGTGACGATGAAATAATGATTTTCTAAAGGATTGAACAATAACCATTCATCAAAATCCAAAGTATAGCGATTTCCATTAAGATGAAAGGCTATACTGTGGTCATCTGAATAAAGATAACAGATAGTATGATGTTTAGGTTTACAAAACTCGATCAAAGCCCCTAAACGCTTTTGCCAATCAGTTATATCCTTTAAACTTATAGCCTCATAGTGGATTGGCTTTACAGTTTGGACTAAGCGTTTCATACTATCTCCTTGATTAAAAGCCAACTTTTGAAAAATTTTAGTCTAAATTTAAAATTTTAGACCGCCTGTTTGTGTGTGTAAGTCTATTATACTTAATCTTGAGTAGGGTTGCTATACATATACTGGTGTTTATTGATGTCGTATAGAGGCTGATTAAGATAACCACAAGAGTCATCCATCCAATAACAGTCATCAGTAGCATCCATGCAAAGGCTTCCAATGATATAACCTTGTAAAGATACACATTCAACTCGAGAGCGCACCATTCCGCTTCGGTATTGAGCAACGGTAGTCATGGTGAACGGAGTTTCGACTTTTCGATATACGATAATTTCCATAGTATTTAAGCCCAGTAGTGGTTATCGTGTGAAAACATGAATAGTTTACCTACCGTTTGACCATCTAGCCCAAGCAATTGCACTCGACCTGAAGTAATCGGTGTTGGATAGAGGTGAACGATGGTGGTGATGGTTAGAGTAGTGGTTATGGTAGTGACTTGCATAATGTTTACTCAAGTGGTTGTTTTGATTATTATCAGGTAAGTTTAAAAATTAATCAAGTGTGAATGTGAATGCGTTTTATGTGAAAAATTTGTGGAGACGGGGCGCCTAGGGGGCAAATAAAAAGGGCAGCCCATTTGAAATTCAGGGGGCGCCCTTTTTTGGATCATAAATTATCAATAATTGCACCAAATAAATTAAAAGTTTCTTCATAATTTAATTTATCAATTAGTGCTTTTAATATAAATTTATTGTCTACATTGGCATCCTCATTGTAACTATAAAGGAATTCAATTAAATTTAATTTGCTATTTGAGGAATCAATTACAGCCGCCCATAAATGGGCATCCTCATAATCGCCCTTAATTATTTGCAATGTATAATAATGCTTTGTGCCTTTGGCTGTGTAATTTAATACCTTTAGGGAATCTTCCTTCCTATATAAATTATTTATATGGGCAGGGCATTCATATTCCCCTAAATAAAATTCATTAATTAATTTATTAATAAATTCTCTTTTAAAATTAATTGCATTTACCATTTTAATATGCCTTCGCCTTAATATGAATCCATTATAATAATTTTTTAAAATTTACGCAACGTATTTTAAATAAAATTTTATTTTTATTTTTAAATTAAAAATGCATTATTAATAGGGAAAATCAATTTATAATTTTATATTTTATTATTTAATACTCTATAATTTTATAATCTATAATTATTTAATATTTTAATTAATTATGTGTATATTTAGCACTAAAATGTTGGAGATTGGATTTTTTGGTGTATAATGTTGGAAACACAAATAGAACAACAACAGCTCGCCCCATAAATAAAATGGCAAATATATTCAAATATTCGCCCTACCCCTGTGCCTCAGATTTTCTGAGACCCCCTTGCCTCAGATTTTTCCCAATGTTTTGATCAATTTGTACGCTTCCAAAGCACCGCGACCAATTAGATCCTCGTCTTCTTCAGCACCAATTAAATCGTTTCGAGCAACCCATTCCTCGTTATATTCGCTTTGGCCGCAAACCACTTTGCTGCCCTCTAGGATAGTTGCTGCCAAGTCAAAGAATTGGTTTTGAACTTCAACTGGTAATGCATCGAATTCAACTTGTAGGTTTTTCATTTTGCTATCTCCTTATCAATGATTAATTATAACCACAAGCAACATCAAAAGCACCAACAAAAATCATTGATTAAACCAATCATTAACCGATTCGGGATAGAATCAGACTCTGATAAATCTGGAATGCTTCAGTATAGTTACCAGTCCATGAATGAGAGTTGTCAAAATCACGACATTTTCGGTCAAAGACGTTGACTAAATAAACGGAATTTTCCGAGTCCAAAGTCATAACAATAAATTCTGAATCAAATTCAATCAATTGAACAATGTCAAATTCCATTTTGTTTAGATCAGATTCTGCTAACTCATTCTTAAAATTTTGTAAACTTTGCATTTTAATTTCCGCCTTGCCACTAATTAATTTTTAATAGGGATAGGGATTTACCCATCCTACCCCCTTAACCTTTTGCCACCGCCTTTATTTTGCGGATAACAATGCTTTAATAACCCACATTATAAATGCCAATATTAAAGCAAATATCATTTTCAAATAAGGCATTATTTGCCTTCCTTGCTTTTAATTGCATAATATGCTTGATATTGTGTACGAGCTGTGTTATACGCGATTCCTGCATTTACACATGCTGCAATGATGTCTTTACGACGTTCGCCCCACATTTTGTCAGCAATGTCCCACACTGTTTTTACAGGATTCTTAACAGCACTTGTTTTTACTGCATTGATTGGACATGGCAATAAGAGGTTAGGATTGTATCCAACAACAGTTTCAACAGAAATTGCAACTTGTTCTTCTTCTTCTTTGTGAAGATCCAATTCACCAGTGGTGTGTTGGGTTACTTCAAGAACCCAACGGCTATTGATTTCAAGTACGTTGAATGTACCAGTTTCTAAACCAGCAGTTTTAGCAGCGCGTTTTGCATTTGCTTTAGTAGAATAAGTTTTCATAATATGCTTTCCTTTAGGTTGTTTGCTTTAACTTATGATTAATTATAACACCAATATTATAATGAATCAACAAATATTTTCGATTATTTTAATTGCAATACTAAATCTGAATAGCATTTAAATGCTTCATTGAAAGATTCAGTCCAAGTATGAGTATGATCGAAATCAAGAATATCTTTATAAAAATGGTTTACTAGGTAAACGTGGTCAGCCTTATCCCAAGTAAGTAGAAGGAAATAGTCTTCGCGCTCAACAATCAGCTCCACTTGCTGTACTTCAGGGTGGAAGTTTACTTGACTGCGTTTAAGAGCTTTTAAAAAGTTTTGATATGCTTGCATTTTGCTTTGCCCCTTTGGCTATTTGCTTGTTGATGATTAATTATGGATCAGAACCCATAATTAATCAACGATTATTTTTAATTTATTTTTGCTTAGATGCAAATAAATAAGCACTAGCAGCTTCGGTAAATGATTGGATAAATTTATCCCCTTTATATAGGTGTGTAACTCGAACCATTTTGGTTTTAGTTGTAACTAATCGATGCCCATTGCAGTTTGTAATTAAGGTCATTTTGCTATCCTCGTTTTGATAATATTATTATGATACAAAATTGAACCTTGTGCAACATATTTATTAATCAAACTTTTGTATCAATGAACAAGTTATACCAACCAGTATAATTTTTGAACTAATCGGTAAAATCTACGCAATGGCCTGGATTTATGGATTATTCCAATCTATGTTGATTTATGACCACAAGTATGGATCAATCCGCACCCCCTGTGCCTCAGATTTTGGACGCGCGTTCGCACAAATAGTCAACCCCCCTGCCTCAGATTTTTGATCGAAATTTCCAATCTGATCACATGATTGAATTTTTCAATGATCCATGATCAGATCATTGGATTAATGTGCGCCAAATTTTGAAAAAATCCGTGACTCCCTCATGCGCGGCGGCCGGCCAAACCCACCCCCTCAATCTCCAAATCAAACCACCCCCTTGCTTCACAGACCATTCTAATACCAACCATAACCACACATTCAAAATCATCTCTCAAATCATCCGCTCCACCCAATTCTAATCCATACAAAATACGTGGGAAAGGGCAATTTCCCAGATTTTTCCCGCAGATTTCCCTTACATTTCAAGCATTTACATAATCCCCTCCAAAATAGGTGGGAATAAGCCCTAAAAACAGGATCACCAGATCCCTACCCATGTTTTTCGCAGTTTTCACAGAAATCTATGATTTTACCCCCTAAAACCCCCTATTCACCCTAATCTCCCTATACCCCTAAAAAGGCCAATTTCCCAGTGATTTCTTATATATTTCAATAAGTTATAAAACCTTAAATTAATCTAATTTCCCAAAATTTCCCAGATTTTTCCCAGTGATTTCTTATATATTTCAATAACTTATAATAAAATGGGAAATGGGAAAGGGGGGAGGGGGGGGGGCAATAATATATATAAGATTACTCTGTCCTTTTTCCCCTTTCCCCCCAATTTCCCATTTTTTTTTCCCATTTTTCCCTAAGCCCTTGAAATATATAAGAAATCAGGGGGAAATGGTACAAATTACCATTACCGTAACCCTTTGAAATATATAAGAAATCACTGGGAAATTGCTTTATTCCCACCTTTTCCCGATGGATTTAAAATTACACCTCATGATCGATTTAACATCATCCTCATCATGTTTTCCTGCTTACTTACAATACCCTTCTCCTATATAATAAACTGGTGTGTTGTACGGGTTCTCGATCCCTCTTTAATCGTAATTTTTAATCATCCCTTTAACTGTGGTCAGGAATAAAAACATGTATGAATCCATTACCCGCCTTAACCTAGGAAGGCACAACATAGGGCACAATATTACCCTCAACATTTTAGGCCAGTCCTACAATCACCATACCACCTTATCCATCATTCACAACGATACTTTCTTCATCGTAGTACTAAACAAAAATGAAATAGTGCAATACGACAACTCCGTTCCAAAGCACTTACAAAAACAACTACTGGAAGAAGTCGTCGACCAATTAGCCGTTCACCAAATCAAATTCAACTTAACTGAACTGGCAATGGGTTCCTCCATCGCATTGGCTATCTGCCTCCTCCTTATCAGCCTTTACAACTTTGGCCATGACCTTCCATGGTTAGCTCCACTCGTTGCCAGTATCTTCTGGACATTAGCAGCCTTCCTCTGCCTACTCATATTAAGGAAACAAAAATGAGTTACATCATCTACCATCACAAATACGGTTTCCTCTGCGATATAGATGACGGAATGATCTTTCACAAAAGCATCCAACATGCGCAAGCTATCGAAACCGTATCTGAAGCAAAAGCATTGATAAAAACTAATGGCTGTGTTATTCTTAAACAAGAAGTTATAGAGGTGGTAAATAATACGCACCACTACTTCGAAGGAACATGTATCCGTTGCCATCAGTGTGTGGGGGTTACCGATACTTGTATTCAAAAAGTTATCACTAAACTAGAGTTAATAAAATGACAGAATTAAATAATCCACAGATCGAGCTAGAACCTAGCGAGTTCGAAAAGTATCAACGTCAGATCAGTACTTTCGGTATCTGTCCTATCCGTTTCAACCTTATCACCTTTGATATGGTCAAAGTTGAAACTAATATGGCTATCCTTATCAAAACAAATAACCAAGTTTGTTGGGTTCCTAAAAGTTGCATTTACAACTTCCAAGAAAAAGACGGTAAGTGTTCATTATACTTGCGCGAAGGTTTTGAATTGCGTTGGGAAATCGATACACGGGAGATGTACTAATGTTTGGGAAACTATTCAAAAAGAAACCTCCCGTGGTTATTCGGGAGCATACACCGGTTCACGAAACGGTAGCTGATGCAGCCATGTACGGTGACCACTTCTTCATTGGTCAAGCAGTGGTACACGTAGAGCAAGACTATGCAACAGTGGTAGCTAAAATCGGCTATGGTTGGAATACTCGTTACCGTATCCGCTTGGCTGAAGATGGTTCAGAAAAAGTGGTTCAACCTAGTAACCTACGGAAGGCCTAACATGGAAGCACAAGAATTTGAAGCAGAAGTTAAAGCCTACTGTGAAGAGCTTGGGTTTGAAATTAATATTCAAAATCCTGCTGGTACTTACTTCTCCGCTATCCACAAGGGGCACACCATTCAGGCATGGTTATCCTTTCAACTTGGGGTTGTAACCAAGGAACCGACCATGGAGATCAAAGGGATGACTATATTCCTTGGTTTACAAGTCTCTAGTGGGAAAATCCAATTTAAACATCCTCGGGCTAAAGAGTATATTGCCAACATTCACGAAATGGTTCAGGCTCATAATATAAGCAGAGGTTATGGTGGCCGTTAGTCAATTAACCGTCCGGCAAAGGCAACGTAACAATCGTATGTGCGGTGAGGAAGCCTTAGCCAGAGGTAAGATACATTTTATTGGAATGTGTACCAAAAATCATGGTAGTGTGCTGCATGTTATTCGCATTACCAAGACCCGCTGGTACTATCAGTGTACCGAATGTGTTAAGGCTAAAGACCGTAGAATTCGTGACCGGAAAACAGAGGATGCTACTTCATTGGCACGTAAAAGAGCCAACATGGTAAAAGTTGCAGAAGCGTGGCGAAACGGTCAAAGTACTGTAAAAATCGTCTGCGCTTACCATGGTAAATCTGAGCATTCTTTACTCTTAACTAAGGGCAGAAAACAAGTGCTTTGCAGGGATTGTCAGCGCTGTAAAACTGCCAATGCGCGCAACCATAAAAGAGGTCTTCTTCCTATGTTGCACCAATGGATTGTAGCCGATATGAACGGAGAAGTTCCTGATCCTAAGACATTCCGATTACCACAGTCGGACAGAATTATGTGTGCGACTATTGGGGATGAACGCTGCTTTATGGAGCTAGAATTTCCTTGGTGGAAGGTTCGAATTCCGGGCTTAAAAGTAAAGCAAATCTCTGAGTGGCGTATTGAAAAACGTCCAGATTTCATCTATGCCTTACCGCAGCAACCAACGCATTTACTCATGGGATCTATGGTTAAAAAGTTGCCTTTTTACCGT
>CALGRQ010000250.1 GCA_937880795.1 uncultured Dyadobacter sp.
GATATGTATGGCTTGCCAGTGAATGTAACCGTAGTGGAAATATTGGATGCCGCAAAACAGTCGGCAAAAACGGGTCAGACAGTTTCACTCATTAAAAATTAACTCAGATCAATAAAATATGGAATTAGAGGCCCGGTCCGTTCGTTTTTCTCAAACCACATTAACAGAATTAATGATTCCTTCATATGCGAATTTTGGAGGAAAAATACATGGTGGAATACTTCTTTCACTCATTGATAAGGTTGCTTACGCCTGTGCTTCACGTCATGCCTCTACATATTGTGTTACAGTTTCGGTGGATGCCGTTGACTTTCTGGAACCGGTTGAGGTAGGCGATTTGGTTTCGCTGATGGCTTCCGTTAATTATGTGGGGCGCACATCACTGGTGATCGGGATACGGATCATCGCCGAAAATGTAAGAGACGGAGTTCAGCGACATACGAATACCTCCTATGTAACGATGGTGGCCAAAGGAGATGATAATAAGCCAACCGTTGTACCACCCCTGCTTCTCGAAAATGAAGAAGATGCCAGGCGATTTTTAGAAGCGGTGAAGCGTAAGGAATTGAAGGAAGCTTATCGGGATGCGTTTGATAATGCTAAAACAAGGATGAATGTGAGTCAGAATCTTCCAAGTCTTGCTAACCAGCGTTGCGTGGTCGGATGGAAGTAAACACGAACCAACATGTATACCTTTCTACTTAGTCTGTTATTGTATATGGGAGTTATTTCCGGCAAAGAACTTGTTTCGTTGCAGGTAGAAATAACCAATGTGAAAGTGGCGAAAGGGAAATTGATGATCGCTATATACCGTCCAGACGAGAAATTTGGCGGGGGTACGGCAGCGATAGCCAAAGTGGTTCATGCGCAGGGGGCGGGAACCCAAACTGTTTCCTTTGAAATAAAACCTGGGGCATATGCCTTGGCATTATACCACGATGTGAATGGGAATGAAGAACTGGATAAAAATTTTGTAGGGATTCCCAAAGAACCCTATGGTTTCAGTAAAAATTTTCGACCTAAATTTTCTGCGCCATCCTTTAAGGACTGTGCCTTTGAGGTTTCGGGAGAAGATGTTCAGAAAATATCAGTGAAACTGACTGACTAAAAAAATAGCCCGGAGTTGATCCGGGCCATTTTTTAGTTAAAATCCAAAGAAGCCTCCACTCTTTTTTCGGGTGGTGGTTTTTCCGAAGAGCATTCCAAAAACACCTCTTACAACCTCTCTGCCAATTTGTTTGGCAAGTGGTGAAGTAAGCACTTCGGTAACCATTCCCTTTTCTTCTTTTCGTTGTTTGGCTTGAATTACCTCTTCTTTTGCCTTTTCCTCCACACGTGCATGTTCTTCCATGCGCCGAGTTAGCATCTCATAGGCACTTTCCGGATCGACAGGATCTTTATATTTCAGGTAAAGCTCAGACTGTTGTACGTGTTTGTCGTAATCGGCCTGAGCCATAGGACCCATGATAGAAGTAGGTGGGAGTAGATGTGTTGCCGCAACTTCTGTCGGTATACCCTTTTCGTTGAGTACGGTAATAAGCGCCTGCCCTATACCGAGCGTCGTAAGAATCTGATCAATTTCGTAAAAATCTGATTTTGGATAAGTTTTTACGGTTTGTTTAAGGGCATCTGCATCCTTGGGGGTAAATGCACGCAATACGTGTTGAACCCGGTTTCCTAATTGTCCCAAAACCGATACCGGTATATCCTGAGCCATCTGCGTACAGAAGAAAATCCCCACCCCTTTGGAGCGGATTAGTCGGATTACCTGCTCAATCTGATCCAAAAATGCCCTCGGGGCATCTTTAAATAGCAAGTGTGCTTCATCCAG
>CALGRQ010000251.1 GCA_937880795.1 uncultured Dyadobacter sp.
TAGAGCACTCGCTCAAACGGTACTTCTTTCGACTTCTCAATCCCGTTGATGAGGTTCTCAGCCGATTTATCCGCCATACGCTCCAGCGGAACGATCTGTTCTTTTTTCAGTTTGTACAGGTCGGCGTAGTTGTGTACAAGATCGGCGTTATATAATAACGCTACTGTTTCTCCTCCAAGGCCTTCAATATCCATTGCCTTGCGCGAAATATAATGCTGCGTACGCCCGATGATCTGTGGTGGACAGCCGTAGAAGTTAGGGCAGTAGTGCTGCGCTTCGCCTTCTTTGCGTTCCAGTTCGGTCAGGCATTCCGGGCATTTATCAATGTAAATGGTCGGCATGGAATCTTCCGGACGTTTGGTGAAGTCAACCGCTATGATTTTCGGTATAATTTCGCCTCCTTTTTCCACAAAAACTTCATCTCCCACGCGTACGTCGAGTTTCTCAATCTGGTCGGCATTGTGCAGCGATGCACGTTTTACGGTTGTCCCTGCCAGCTGTACCGGTTCAAGGTTGGCAACCGGGGTAATCGCTCCGGTACGGCCTACCTGATAGGATATAGAGTTGAGGCGTGTAGCAACGCGCTCGGCTTTAAATTTATAGGCAATGGCCCAGCGTGGTGATTTGGCTGTATAGCCCAATTCATCCTGCTGGTGCAGGTCGTTTACCTTTATAACCACACCGTCGGTTTCATACGGCAGGTCGTGGCGATGCGTATCCCAATGGTCAATAAAAGCAAAAACCTCGTCCATGTTTTTGGCGAGCTTCGATTCTTTCGGAACTTTAAAGCCCCATTTCCGGGCACTTTCAAGGCCTTCATACTGGGTTTTGAAAGGCAGGTTATTACCTACCATAGAATATAGCAGGCAGTCCAGCGGGCGCTTGGCTACCTCGGTGCTGTCCTGTAGTTTCAGGCTTCCCGATGCAGTGTTACGGGGATTGGCATACGGAGTTTCGCCAATCTCAATAAGCTCCTGGTTCATTTTGGCAAAGCCTTCCAGCGGGAGTATGATTTCCCCACGGATATCAAACTTTTGCGGGTAATCGCCTTTTAGTTTTATAGGGACAGCCTTTATGGTCTTAATGTTTGTTGTCACTTCATCTGAAATCCGTCACCACGGGTAACAGCTTTGGATAGCACTCCGTTTTCGTAGGATATGCTGATGGATGCCCCATCGTATTTCAGTTCGCAAACATATTCTACCTTATCGGTGCCCAGGCCTTTCTGTACGCGCTTCTCCCATTCCAGCAATTCATCTTTAGAATAGCCGTTGTCAAGCGAGTACATGCGGTACTCGTGCGTTACTGTGTTGAAATTCTTGGTAATGGCGCCTCCCACACGCTGGGTAGGGGAGTCCACGTCAAAATATTCAGGGTGCTTCGCCTCAAGTTCCTGCAGTTCTTTAAGCTTCATATCG
>CALGRQ010000252.1 GCA_937880795.1 uncultured Dyadobacter sp.
ATTAAAATATTTATGGAATTGATTAATATTTTTGAATATGAATTTAAATTTTAAAAAAATCGGAGAAGAAGGCCCAGCCATTGTTATCCTGCACGGTGTATTTGGTTTTTTAGACAACTGGCTCACCATTGGTAAAGCTATATCCGAACAAGGTTTTCAGGTATACCTTGTAGATCAGCGGAACCATGGCCGATCACCCCATGAAGGAGGGCTCAACTACGAAACCTTTGCAGCCGACCTGAAAGAATTCCTAACTCAGCAGCAACTATCAAACCCGATATTGCTGGGCCATTCTATGGGCGGCAAGACAGTGATGAAATACGCTATCACCTTCCCCGATACATTCCAAAAATTAGTGATTGTGGATATAGGGCCCAAAGCCTATCCGGTACATCATAGAAAGATTATTGCTGGACTAAATCAAATTCCGGTAGCAAGTATCGAAAACAGACAAGAGGCCGATGAGATCCTGGCCGGCTACGAACCTCTTGTGCCGGTAAGACAATTTCTATTAAAGAACCTTTATAGAACCGAAGAAGGAAGTTTTGCCTGGCGGTTCAACCTACCCGTCCTCACGGAGCAGATGGCTAATGTAGGCGAAGGGATTGTGACGGATCAACCGGTTAACCAACCCACATTATTTATACGGGGGGCATTATCCAACTATATTTTGGATGAAGATTGGACAGCTATACTAGCTATTTTCCCTCAGGCAACCTTAGAGACGGTTGAAAATGCAGGGCACTGGATTCAGGCTGAACAACCCAAAGTTTTTCTACATCATCTACTAAACTTTATAAAATGACAATAGGCACCCTAAGACTGGGTGCTTATTATGCTTTTATATATTTCAGTCTAGTGCCATCACAATAAGTAATGATCAGCATGTTTTTAGCCCATTCTAAATCCCAGGTCGTACATCCTATACACTGCACCAAGGCACAAACCGGATTGGGCGCGACCTGAGGGCTAGGTTTGATCTCGATAGTGACTTTATTGATTTGTAAGTAATTGGGTTGACAACAAACTGGTAGACTGTCCAGATCTACAATCGTTCCCGACTCCAGAAAAATAAGGTGATCTTTGGATGTTGCACGGGCATCTTCCCAGTACTTTTTCCCGTAGGTACCCTTTTCTCGTTGAGACAAATTCCATTGTCCTGAAATGGAATGCATATAATCATTAACTGGGACATCTATTGCCTCCTTCTTACAAGAAAACAACAGCAATAAAAACAAGAAATTAAATAGTTGTCGTAACATAGCATTTACCTTTGCTTGTTATAAGGACATCGCCTAACCCAAAATGGTTGGAATCAATTCAAATTTATAATTTTCATAATGAGTAATTCTTCGCCTCTTACATTATTTCTCATACCCTGTGTGCTGGCCGATGATACCGCAGAAAAAGTACTCAGTCCACAAATTAAAGAAGTAATTAACTCTTTGGATGTGCTCTTTGTAGAAAATATTCGCACGACCCGAAGATTCATAAGTTCTCTTCGCATCGGAAAAGTGATCGATGAAATCACTTTTTTTGAGCTAACGAAAGATACCCCCCCCAGCGTAACTAAAGAACAACTAAAAGGACTCACCAAAAATGCAGGGATCTTGTCCGAAGCAGGCTGTCCTGGCGTTGCAGACCCTGGCGCTATGGGCGTCAAATTTGCCCACGAGCTAGGCATGAGCGTTGTTCCACTGGTAGGTCCCTCATCCATATTACTCGCCCTAATGGCATCGGGCATGAGCGGACAATCTTTTGCATTCAATGGATATTTACCCATCGACAAAGCGCAGCGCAGAAAAGCTCTTCAGCAACTTGAAAGAGACGCCCATCATAAAAATCAGACTCAGATATTCATGGAAACACCTTTCAGAAATAACCAGTTGATGGAAGCTATTTTGGAAGTTTGCCAACCCGACACCATGCTATGTGTAGCTGCCAACATAACCTCAAGTGATGAGTTTTTAAAAACACGAGCTATTAGGGAATGGAAAAAGGAGAAACCCGATTTGCATAAAAAACCAGTTATGTTCCTCATTGGATAGCAAAATGCATTTTATCTCTCATCGGTTACAACCATTTATCTTGAATTGGTATCTAATCAGTACTACTCAATTCAAATCACCTTAAAAGAAACACCAATTAGCATGAAAAACTGGATAATTGTGGCAGGTATAGCCGGACTTATGAGCTTACAGGCCTGTGATAATGAGGATAAAATCAATGGACGTATCATACTGGATTCTGAATTCGAAACGAATGCCGAAGAATGGATGGGAGGCTTCGCCGAATACGAAGCTGCAACTGATACCGCCACACTGGAAATGCGCTTTGGGAGAACATTACTCCCTGCCGTAATTGATACCACCCGTTATGGATTAAGAATACAAAGCCACAATCGAAGTGATGATATGTTTATGTTTGTCAAAAAAAAAGTGACTGGTCTTCGGCCCGGCACAACCTATCAGGTATCTTTTGACATTCAGGTTGCCACTCCATTTACAGATAAAGGAGTGGGTGCAGGCGGCTCATCGGGCGGAGCAACCCATATGAAGGCCGGTGCTAGTTTTCAGGAGCCGGTGGTTAAATTGGAAAATGGAAGGTATACCATCAATATCGACAAAGGAAACCAGTCGGAAGGTGGCAAGGAGATGGTTATTTTAGGAAATATTTCCAACGGTTTGGATCAGGATGGTTATGCTCTAGTCAGCCGTTCCAATGGCAGCAATCCGGTTGCAGTCACTGCTGACGCATCTGGAAGTATCTGGCTGTGCGTTGGAACCGATTCTGGTTTCGAAGGGCGAACCATACTGTATTACGACCGGATTAAAGCAACAATCACCCAACAAAACTAGTTAAGTATTTATAAATAAACGGATATTGTTAAAAACTGTCATCATTTTGTTAGGTATAGAAAAGTATATACCCAAAATGGTGACAGTTTTGTAATTTCGCATCACTACTGTGCCCAATCAAACGCGATTCAGACCTATAATACATGATCACCATAAAGTCATTTACATTCAACCCATTTTCTGAAAATACATATGTATTGTACGATGAAACGGGGGAAGCCATTATTATTGATCCCGGTTGCTATGAGTCCGAGGAATTTACCACACTCTTCGATTTCATAGAAACCCATAAGCTTACTCCAAAACAAATCGTGAATACTCATGCACATATAGATCATGTACTTGGAGTCCAAGCCGTAAAATTAAAATATAACATTCCTTTTTTATTGCATCAGATTGAGGAACCTGTACTTAAGGCAGTAAAAACCTATGCTCCTAACTACGGTTTTGTACGCTTTGATGAACCCGCAATTGATCACTACCTTATAGAAGGAGAAAAAGTTAAATTTGGCAGATCTGAGCTGAAAATTATTTTTGTGCCTGGCCATGCGCCCGGCCATGTAGCATTTGTAAATGAACCACAACGTTTCGTTATTGGAGGTGACGTACTGTTCCGGCAAAGTATAGGACGAACGGATTTACCTGGTGGGAATTTTGAAACGCTTATTGATAGTATACGCCACAAGCTTTTCACCCTGGATGACGACTATACGGTATATGCGGGGCATATGGGTCCAACAACCATAGGCTTTGAAAAAAAGAATAATCCGTTTTTGAAATAAGAGCTTGCTCTAAACCATGAATATGATTCGTAAAAATTTACCCAATGCGCTTACATGTGGCAACTTGTTATGTGGCTGTATAGGCGTGGTAGAAGTTTTTCACAACAACATACTTCTATCTTGCCTATTGATGGGTATCGCACTGGTATGTGATTTTTTTGATGGCTTTTTAGCCCGACTATTGAAGGTAAGCTCCCCTATTGGAAAGGATCTGGATTCTCTGGCAGATATGGTTACCTTTGGTGTACTTCCTTCCGTAATTGTTTTTCAGCTACTGATGCAAAGTATTCCCGACCTCACCGGAATCTGGAAAGCTTACCCTGCATTTATGATCGCTATATTTTCCGCGATTCGTCTGGCCAAGTTCAACAACGATCCACGTCAAAGTGATTCCTTTATAGGTGTACCCACTCCTGCGGCAGCCATGTTTGTCGGCTCCTTACCAGTAATATTGCACTTCTATGGAGACGAGTGGAAAGCATTGATTGTAAATACCAACAATTTACTGGTGATGACCGTAGTACTGTCATTTCTGCTCGTATCTGAAATACGATTAATAGCCTTAAAATTTAAAAATTTTAGTTGGAAAGGAAATGAATTTCGCTATGCATTCATTGCAGCATGTATCGTGCTACTTTTAACTTTACAGATTTTGGCTGTACCTATTATACTATTATTGTATATCGTCCTGTCAATTATCTCTAATGTTTCCAAATCAGAAACCACCTAACTGAAATAAATTTTATTTCCAATCGAATTTATTTGTAACCGATATATACTTAATTTGGCACAACAATTTCTATAATCTCAGTAAATATTATCAACAACCTCAAATGATGAATTATTCCCGAATTACCGGCCTTGGCTATTATGTTCCAGAGAATGTAATCACCAACAACGACCTGACGAAATGGATGAAAACTTCTGATGAATGGATACAGGAGCGTACCGGAATCCGGGAACGTCGTTATTTTGAGTATGGTAAAGATACCAATTATAGTATGGCGACAGCGGCATCGCGCCAGGCTCTGGACCGTGCCGGCATTACTGCGAATGAAGTAGATGTCATTATTTATGCCACAATAACCCCGGATTATTTCTTCCCTGGGTCTGCATTTTTAATGCAGAGAGAACTAAAAATGGATGGAAAACCAGTCATAGATATTCGGGAACAGTGTTCTGGGTTTGTATATGCACTCTCCATTGCGGATCAGTTTATTAAAACAGGCATGTACAAAACTGCGCTCGTTGTGGGCTCCGAAATTCAGTCCTCCTTATTGAACAAAAGTACTGAAGGGCGTAACACAGCAATCATTTTTGGTGACGGAGCAGGTGCTGCTGTTGTCCAAGCCACCAGTGATCCATCACATTCCATACTTTCAACCCATTTGCATGCCGACGGCCGTTTTGCTGAGGAGTTGTATATGAAGGACCCTGGTAGCAGCAGAGAGCTCCCTTTTAGCAAGGACCTGATCGATGAAGGTGGCTTTAACGTATATATGAACGGCAATGCCGTATTTAAACATGCCATCGTTAAATTTACTGAGGTGATACAGGAAGCGCTGAACGCCAACGGCTACCAATCGTCAGATGTAAACCTCCTCGTTCCTCACCAGGCAAACATTCGGATTAGCGATTACGTACGCCAGCAAATGGGCTTAGCCGAAGATCAGGTGATCAATAATATCCAACGTTTTGGTAACACCACGGCCGCATCCATTCCAATTGCCATGGCAGAAGCCTGGGAAAACGGAAAGCTAAAAGAGGGTGATTTGATATGCCTTGCCGCTTTTGGAAGCGGTTTTACGTGGGGTTCAGCACTAATACGATGGTAAGTTGCAAAGTTATTTGTGTCTAAAATTGCCCAGTTGATAACAGCACCAACGTACATGCCTCAACTGGTATGATATTTTTAGAAATCAATATGTTTTCAAATTCGGGATTTTCTGTACCAGGATTGAAAATGACACGTTTTGGATTCAAAGAAATGATGTAATCATAGTATTCTGGTTGGTTGGTTGGATTAATATAAAGTGTAACTGTATCAATATCTGACCAAACCGTTTTCGTATCGAAAATCTCCTGTCCCAACACAAAGCCCATTTTGCGGCCCAGTAAAACGACAGGATGCCCAAAAGACAGCAATTTCTGACAGGCAAGATACGCATATCTGGAAGGATTAGTAGATGCACCAATGATAAGAGTCTTCTTCATAAAGCGTAGAAATATATTGAAAGTGGGTATAAACCTCAACAACGGAAAATCGTGCTAAAATAGCATAAGGTTTCTAAGTTAAATAAGTTAGTTAGCAAAAAATAAAATAGTCATTCTCTACAATGAACGAATCAAATGTAAGTCGAAGTTTCTGGAACGAAAAGTGGGCAAGAATCATATTCGACGATATCGAAAATGCTCCGCATTACGAAGTTTCCAACTATGGAAGATTGAAAAGTTTTCAGAATAACCCTAAGGACGGTGTAATTATTAAAGGCTCCGTAATTCAGGGATATAGATCATTAAATATCCGGGCTAGTGGTGGTAAAACAATCAATAGATATGTTCACAAGTTGGTAGCCGAATATTTCGTTGAAAAAACAACGGAAGATCACCAATTTGTAATTCACAACGATTTCGAAAAACAAAACAATTATTACGAGAACCTTCGGTGGGTTACCAAAGATGTAATGATTGCCCACAATAAAGAAAATCCGGCATTCATCAATCGCGTCATCCCAAAGCGTACCAAAAACTATAAGTTAACGGAGAGCAAGGTTCGAATCATCAAGAAACTATTGAAAAATGATAACAACCGCCTTAAAATGATAGCAAAGCAGTTTGGTATCACCCATACACAGCTGAACAGAATCAGATCAGGTGAGAACTGGAAACATGTAACCGTTGAAGACTAAATTAAGGACATTTTATTTTTCTGCCAACGCAGAAACCGTATAACCGCTGCCGTTCGTTCCCTCCTCATAATCAACAGAAAGGCCCAGTACATACATAAGATGTCGTTTATCGATGTAGACACGAATTCCATCGATCAGGTATGCTTGATCGAACTCTGTTTGGGTATCAAATCCAAGCAAAAACGTGCCGGTGCATGCACCTCCTTTAAGACCTATTCTAAGTCCATAGGTGTCGGGTATTTTATTGGCTGTCAAAGTTGATGTAATTTCGGCTTTGGCTTTTTCGGTTATTCTAATCGGATCATTCATAGTCATTGAGGTGCAATACACTTCACCTAACGTGAAATTAGCCTATTGAATTCGTTTTCTTAAAATATTCTTCTCACTAATGTTACTTATCTCGTAATTTTGGCGATATCATTCGCCATATATAAGTGCATTTTCATGGAATACTATCTATTGTTAACATCGGTTGTTCTGGGAGCCGGCGTTATTTACGGAACCTATTTAACCATCACCACGGTTGCTGATAAAATTCTACAAAAACAAAAATGGGATTCCAGGAACAAACATACGGACGTTGTTTTACCCTTGCGCCTGCAAGCCTACGAACGTATGTCTATTTTTTTAGAAAGAATTAGCCCAGGAAGTTTATTGCTACGTGTAGTACCATCCGCAAATAGCGCATTGGAGTTACAACAGTTGCTGCTAAACGAAATTCGGGAAGAGTACAATCACAATGTGGCACAGCAGATTTACATGAGCAATAACACCTGGGAGCAAATAGGACATGCCATGAATGAACTGGTTGCAGATATTAACAAGGCCGCTTCCAAAGTAGCTCCCGATGCTCCCGCAGCGGACTTAGGTAAGAAAATTTTCGCCACAGTTATAGCCCGGGAGGAACAGCCCACTACTTTGGCTCTCAGAATTTTAAAAGAAGAGATTCGTGAAATCTTCTGAACCAATTGGTCGAAAATACCATTATGAATTGCAAAATCTGGTTGCGACAATATTTATTCAAAGAACAACAATACCTGGGGCGTTGCTCGTAGGTTCGTCAATATAAAATGCTTTATCCCCAATCATTAGAACAAAAACTTGGCTTCGATAAATTACGCGACTGGCTTAAAGATGCCTGTATAAGTCCGTTGGGGCAGTATTTTGTTGAAAAAATCCGATTTTCTGATAATTTTGGTATGGTTGAAAAGCTGGTTAGCCAGACCGCCGAAATGAAGAAAATTATTGAAATCGGTGAAAATTTCCCGTCTCAAAATTACATTGACGCCACTCCTTATTTGAGGCGAGCAAGCATTGAAGGAATGTTACTGACTCAGCCTGAATTTTCGGACCTCAAGGTATCACTGCAAACCATTCGCCTTTGTATACGTTTTTTTGAGAATCAGGAAGAAAATGCTTTTCCGCTAC
>CALGRQ010000253.1 GCA_937880795.1 uncultured Dyadobacter sp.
CTTTACATGCAGTAAAACCGCTTCCACTGGATCCATATTGCAAAATTGTATAGGTGCCGGCGTTTGTATAGAGGTTCGATGTTGACCTAGTTTTCTCATTTTCGTCGGGAAAATCATCCTTAGTCTTATCCCAATCGTATACATAATCAATTATATCACCACCAATTTTCCTATTAATTACCTCTACTGTGAATGGCGCACAACCTTCGGCAGGCTTAATATCAAAGGCTCCTCCACCCGGGTTAGTGCAAAACTGTCCCTTCACATCCACCGAATGCAATAAAAATGAAACGAATATGGATAGCAAGAGTATAATTTCTCTCATTGGGAATAGATATTTTCTTTCAATAAGCAGGCATCAAAAACTACTTTGGAAACGCATTGCGTTCATGTGTTGTTTTATTTATTACGAATTCAAAAATAGAACTTTTACACATTTAGACTGTACCTTTGAATTTTAAAACGAGATTTGGTTCGAAACTATTTTTCATCAACTCAATTAATGGACAATAACGGTAATAATACTGTGCTAGATACAATTGAAGAAGCGATAGAAGCGATACGTCGTGGCGAAATGATCATTGTAGTTGACGATGAAGATCGCGAAAATGAGGGTGATTTTGTTTGCGCCGCTGAACTTGTAACGCCCGAAATAGTCAATTTTATGGCCCGGGAAGGTCGCGGGCTGATCTGTGTTCCGATCACCGAAGAACGTTGTACCGAGCTGGATTTGGAAATGATGGTGGGTAACAACACAGCACTTCACGAAACAGCTTTTACAGTTTCAGTGGATTTGTTAGGTCATGGTTGTACTACTGGTATTTCAGCCAGCGATCGCGCCAAAACCATTCAGGCGTTGGTAAATGAGGATACAAAGCCGGAAGATCTGGGACGTCCTGGACATATATTCCCTTTAAGAGCAAAAAAAGGGGGCGTATTGCGCCGTACAGGTCATACCGAAGCGGCCATTGATTTTCCTCGTCTTGCCGGTTTAAAACCAGCGGGTGTATTGGTCGAAATCTTGAATGAAGATGGCTCCATGGCTCGATTGCCGCAGCTCCGAACCATCGCAGACAAATTTAACCTTAAACTGGTAAGTATCAAAGATTTGATCGAATACCGCTTAAAGGAGGAATCGCTCATCAAAAGGGAAATTGGTGTAGATATGCCAACCAACTGGGGCCATTTCGACCTTATCGCCTACCGTCAGATCAATACAGGTGAACTACATCTGGCCTTGGTAAAAGGCACGTGGGAAAAAGACGAACCGATTCTGGTTCGCGTCCATTCATCCTGTGTAACCGGCGATATTTTCGGTTCTTGTCGGTGCGACTGCGGCCCTCAGCTTCATGCAGCCATGGAAATGGTGAACAAAGCGGGCAAGGGCGTAATCGTATATATGAACCAGGAAGGCCGAGGCATTGGTTTGCTGAATAAACTGAAAGCCTACAAATTGCAGGAAATGGGCCGCGATACCGTGGAGGCCAACCTCGAACTGGGCTTTACGAGCGACGAACGTGATTATGGTGTTGGCGCACAAATTTTACGTGATCTCGATATATCTAAAATCAAACTGATCTCCAACAATCCTAAAAAACGGGCAGGCTTGATTGGTTACGGACTCGAAATTGTGGATTCGGTAGGTATAGAAATCCCTGCCAACCCACACAATGAGAACTACTTGCTTACGAAGCGAGATAAAATGGGACATAATCTAAGTAACCTCACCTTTCCGATGAATAACGGATGAGTCAGATACGGCTTGCAACCACCCAGGATGATATTCTCAAATGCCGCAGCGCCATTCAAGCGTTGCGGCCCCAATTAACGGATGAACTATATCAAGATGCCATCGTACAGACATTGGCAGATCATCGTCAGTTAATATTTATTGAAGAAAACAATGAAGCCGCTGCAATAGCCGTTTTTGAAACTGGTTACAACCTTTTCCGTGGAAAATACATCTACATTGATGACCTGTCCACCCTTCCTGTATATCGGGGAAAAGGATATGCCGGCCAATTATTGGATTGGATTTTTGAATACGCACAAAAAGAGCAATTCAACCAAGTTCATTTAGACTCAGGCGTTGCCGATGCGCGCAGTGATGCACACAGGCTATATCTCAACAAGAGATTCCAGATCGCCAGTCTGCATTTTGTAGCAAAAGTTTAATATTAACGGAATTAATTATACATGAATATTGATCAGGTTTTTGAAGCATTTAACACCCTTCGGGTACTCGTTATCGGGGATGTCATGCTTGATTCATACATATGGGGTAAAGTAGAACGTATATCTCCCGAAGCCCCGGTTCCGGTTGTTAATGTTCAAAAAAGAGAATATCGTTTAGGGGGGGCAGGAAATGTACTTCTCAACGTACAGGCTCTTGGTGCAGAAGCCATCATCTGTACAGTGATTGGCACAGATTCACCCGGTGATGCTCTTCACAATAGTCTGTCTGAAAAAGGTTTAAACTGCGAAGGATTAATCCGCAGTGAAAAGCGTATCACTACCATCAAGGAACGAATTATTGCTGGTACACAACAAGTGGTACGTATAGATACTGAAACCGATAAGCCCATTGACCA
>CALGRQ010000254.1 GCA_937880795.1 uncultured Dyadobacter sp.
AATGGATGCTTCGGACCCACGTGAGTCCATTAGCCAGTAACAGTCGAGGCAAAAATCGCCATATACCGCCACCTTTGTTTGAGTGATTTTACTGAGAATATTTTCAAGTTGTATTTTATCCATCTCCATAAGTGTTCAGGAATTCCAGGTTGTTGTTACAAGCTGTAACAGTATATACTTCGGATACAAAAGGCTGGGCTATTGTATTTCTTATGGTTTTCAGAATTTCAAATGGTGTGCATTACCTATTTAATGGTGAATAGGCCGATGAGGAGTCAATATTTCCCGAATAATAAGTCGTTGTGATGCACATGTTAAATAAACTCGATTTGCGCAAAATGAAGATTTTTTTACGCATTATGCGAATATATATTGAAAATGATCGGGTACATTTATCATTATTAAGCCACACTATTTTACGGAAGAATATATTTCTGTTTGATTTGAATGCAGAATTTATAATTATATATAAGCTGATTCAAAACTTTATCATGTAAAATTTACTAAAAACGCTCACTGATATTTTTTTTATGGAAAATAAATGGTGGATGAGAATAGGATAAATTGAAGAATCAAAGAACATACTATATATAGGTTATCTTGTGCGAACCTCCTCTATAATTTTAGATACAAACTCATTCTCAAAATCTTTACTGACGTGGCCCATCCTGACGAAAATTTACTTAGAAAAGTGACTGAAGGCGATGAAGCTGCCTTTGCGAAACTGTATAATTACTATAAAACGCCGGCATTGCGTTTTGCCAATTCATTATTGAAGGATACAGAAGAGGCAGAAAATCTGGTGCAGGATGTTTTTTTGAAGATTTGGATGAGGCGAGAACAAATCAAGCCTGACTATAATTTCAACTCCTATTTATTTACATGCCTGCGGAATATGGCCTTCGATTATTTTAAAAAGCTGGAAAAAAGTGAGCTTTTAAGAACGCAGTACATGGAGGCGATGATGCTGGTGAGTGATGAAGAAAGGGAGGAGAAAGAGTTGCGGATTAACCTGGTACAACAGGCCGTAGAATCGCTCTCTGTGAAGCGTAAGCAGATTCTTAAACTCAATATTGAAGAGGGGAAATCGTATCAGGAAATTGCAGAATTTTTGAGGATATCAAAAAATACGGTTAAAAATCAACTGGTTAAAGCCAAGCAGGTTTTAAGGGAACAAATGGAAGTGGCTGCGGCAAGCAGTTACTAATGAACTTCAACGTTATATAAACTTTTAAAGATGAGGGGGAAGGTAAAAATTCCCCCTCATCTTTTTATTGACCAGCGGCAGCGGCAATGACAATCGCCAGATTGACGCCCAACCCAATTCCCCAGTTTGTCCATACCTTTTTCTGTTTTATTTTTTTAGCCTTTCGGGTATAGCTGGCATGATAATCTGCTTGTTGGAACAACTTTTCATCTGGATAGCCTAAATTTTTCAGTTTAGGAGTACTTGAGCCACTGGCAATGGCTGGAATGAGCCCCAAAAGTGGTGATACAAGGCTGGTGATCAAGGTGCCAACAGATGCTCCTTTATATTTTCTGTAATGTTTTTCTGCATCGATCTGTCCTTTTATACTCAATTTTTCAGAGATAGGTTGGGAAACCGCAGCGACTTTTGTGGTTGTAATGGAAGAATCTGGTGCAAAATCTTGAGCCCGGGAGCACACAGACACAAAGAAACAAAGGTAAATAGCTAAAAATGCTTTCATAAAAAATTGATTAAAAATAGGTGATAGATGAGGGTGTTGAATTTATGAAAAAATAACTTATAATTATTCAATTTGTTAGTGGTTGTAATTTTTTATGAATGTAAGGAAGGTACTTGATTAGTATTGAGTGTAAATTTTTGAAAATAAGTTGTAACCGTACGTATACTATATAGGGGTATGGATGAGTTGTTGGAAAAACACAAATCAATATTATATAAATATTAGCTAGTAAAGCTATACCTTTGAGAACTTACGCATTTGCATTAATCAGCGAATGAAATCCTCTAACTTTTCCTCTCAGCTTATATGAATGAAACATCATTGTGTTGTCTCTCTTTGTCGTATCTCGTGCAAAGCCGTATACAGAATAGCTATTGACCTTTGCAAGCCTTTTTCGGTATTGGTAACTAAGCACTCTCATTACTGACGAACTTATTTTAACCATTTTGTAAATCCTGAGAGAAGCTTTTAGCGCATTATATAATATGCAAATGGTCATTTCAGTAATTCTTACCCTCTATGCCTTTTTATTTGAGTAAATATAATTTTATTAAGATTTCTTTGTGTGTTGTTTTAGGTACTGTATTGATCTCAGCTTTGGCCTTTCTGATGGAATACAGTTATGGAAACGCTGATGGGATATGGTATGACCGGGAAATAATATCTTATACGTATAGACTGCTATGCATGGAGATGTTGTTGATCGGATTGCTTATAGGATTATTTTACAGTCATCCGACGATCAGATACATTACATTTTGCACCTTGTTTACGATATGCCTGATTGTAGGTTTAGAAAAAGCCAGCACCGCATTGGTGCGTATGGAATCGGCTCCAAAATCACCCGGTTCTGTAAGCGCGGCACCATTGGTCAGGAAAGATCATGAGCTTTCGGTGGAGCCCGACTCTATTTTGGGGGTAAGAGCGAAACACAATACTTCTATTTCCTGGTTAGTGGACTCTACGAAAAAAGACAGTAACCCTGTCCTGATCAATATTGACAGTTTGTCAAGAAGAATCACGCCTGAACCAGCATTGTCTGCTGAAAAGTATGCTATGTTTTTGGGGTGCTCCTATACGTATGGGGATGGCGTTTCAAACAACGAGACGATGCCTTATTATTTTCAACATGAATCTGCTAAATACAAAGCATATAATCTCGGTTATTTGGCTTATTCCCCGCTACATGCATTGGCGCGGTTACAACATGGGTCAGTAGAAAAGGGTATTGTTGAAAAAAATGGGTTTGCGGTTTTTACTTATATCAATGATCATATCGATAGGGTCATTCCGGCAACACGGTGGATTGAATTAACGAAAGGTAAATTTCCGTATCTAAATCAGAGTAATATGCAGACGGAGGGGCTGTTTGTGGATCGTCGTCGTGTGTATTCTAATTTGGTATTAAATGCCCAGACCAGCGGTATTAAACAGCTTTTTAAGTTGGGTTATCCCAAGTATCACTCTGAAAAGCATTATCAGTTGGTGATTGATATTCTCAAACAAACAAAATTGGAGTATGTGAAACGGTTCAAGAATAATAATTTTTTTGTAGCTATTTTTCCAGGAAATCCGATGCCGCCAGAAATGATGGAAATGCTAAAGAAAAGTAAGATAGCCTATTTCGACTACTCCAAATTAACAACTGCTGACGATAAGATGCTGCCGTTTGACAATGCGCATCCAGCTCCGGTGTTGTATGAAATAGTAGGGAAGAAACTATACGCCGATATTGATAAGATTCTGCGCTAAAAGGGCAAGTACAATAAGTGGATTTATACAGCAAAAAACGGAACAACTTTCTCCTAAATTTAGGTAGTTGTTCCGTTTTTATTATGTTTCACACAAACTTGGTTTTACTTGAGATCCGAAAGTTTGTTCAAATCAAATTCTTTTAAAACCTCTTTCATTTGATCCATGGTGACTTTGGTGCCGTGAATATTGACAATATAGCGTTCGGCTACTAGTACACTCAATTCGCCATTTTTATGTTGGGAGTCGTATTTTTCAAACGCTTTGTGCCCATCATACTTGGTTGTTTTCTCGTAGCCGTTTTCAGTTTGTTTATCAATTTCGGCCATGGTCCAGGCTGCAAGCGCCATACTGGCCACACCTGCAATACCACCGGTATCCAAAATTTCCAGTTTTACGGAGGCATTCGCATCACCGGTATATCGGGCTTCGGCGTGGGAGACGGTGAAACCCATCGCGCCCTGTTTTTCACCAGAAATCTCAGTACGTTTTAATCCTGATAAGCTTTCAGGTAATAATTCCTTCATTTTTCGAAAGTCGACCGGCTCAATGGATTCACGATCTTGCATCGCCTTTGCTTTATCAGCCAGTTGCTGCAAGGCGATAACTCCATGTTGATCTTCCTGTTTTTTCTCCTCCTTTTGACCGCACCCTGTCAGCAAAGCTGTGATTGCCAACGTTAAAATGAAAGTTCTTTTCATTATTACGTCAATTTGTTTGTATAGATGCGGGCAATTTAGATAAAATAAAATGGAAAAAATGAACGAATGATTATACGGTAAACTTCGAATTATCTGGTAACCTGCTTGATCGGATTTTGCCGCGATTGCCATATAAAGTATAGGCCCAATAAAACGGCAGGAATACTCAACATTTGCCCCATATTTAAAGCGTAATTGGCTTCAAATGCTTCCTGATTTTCCTTGAAGAACTCATATACAAATCGTAAAGAGAACACCCACACAAAGAAAATACCTACCAATAGTCCGCGAGGCGTATTCTCTTTATATTTATTCCACAGTCCCAGTAATACGAAAAAGAGTATTAGGCAAGAAATGGACTCATACAACTGAGCAGGATGACGGGGAATTTGGCTGAATTCGGTATTGTGTAGAAATATAAAGCCCCAGGGCACGTCTGTAGCTTTCCCCACGATTTCGTGGTTCATTAAATTTCCAAAACGTATAAAACATCCTGTGAGGGCAACCACAATCACGATGCGGTCGGCCACCCAAAGAAAGGATTGACCGCTTGCTTTACGCGACCGGGAATAAAGCAAAAGCCCGGTGATGATTCCAATAACCGCACCATGGCTTGCCAAACCGGCATAAGGTGGCAAGATGACCTCGAGAGGATTCTTGAACAAAACCTCGGGCTGGTAAAACAGAAAGTGTCCAATGCGTGCACCTAGTACTGTAGACAGCACCATATAGAGGGTTAGCGCATCAATATCTTCAAGTGGTTTTCTTTCTTTTTTGAAAATATGGATCATCACTTGCTGGCCGATCAGGAAGCCCGCAGCAAAAAGAAGTCCATACCAGCGGACAGGGAACGGTCCAATCCCGGCAATTTCGGGTATTGTGAAAATTTCAGGATTCGCGTCCCAAAGAATGTAGGAAATCATGGGTTTATGGTGTTAATTGGCAATTGACAAACACAGGTTGAATATACAAAGATGAGGTAAAATTTAGTCCATGTGCTAAAAGGGTCGATTTTATTGCGGATTTGCTAAAAACCTGCCCCAGCTTGACTAAATTTTTCATTTTTGTGTTATTCAGAAAGAATGCCTGATGTCTTTACAAGAATTAAAATGAAATATATACTTATTGCGTTGGTTCGTGTTTATCAGGGGGGACTGTCACCGTATCTGCCTAATGCCTGCCGCTATACACCCACCTGTTCACAGTATATGATTCAGGCATTAACGAAACATGGATTCCTAAGAGGGGGCTGGCTCGGTATAAAACGTATTGCGCGCTGTCATCCATGGGGAGGCCACGGTCATGACCCCGTTCCATGATTTTTACCCAATGGCCACTTTTCTTAAAATCGAATCAATAATTGAGATTGTCCGCACATTATCAGCCTCGGCTTCGTAGTTGAGCAAAATCCGGTGATTCATGATATCCGGTGCCAATTCTTTGATATCCTCGGGCAACACATAGTCCCGGCCTTCCAGATATGCTAATGCCTTGGCTGCGCGGTTCAGGTATATGGTGGCACGTGGCGAAACCCCAAACTGTATGTACCGGGCTTCATCTTTTAAACCATATTCCAGAGGCCTGCGCGTTGCAAATACAAGCTCAATGATATATCGTTCCAGCGTGTCGGATATATTGACGTGATTTACGTTGTTACGGATGGCGAAAATATCTTCCTTGTTGAGAATCGGTTTGATCTGATAGTCATAGTTGATGTCGGACATTCTCCGCATTACTTCTAATTCTTCCAGTTTATCCAGATAATCGACATATACCTTCATCATGAAACGGTCAATCTGCGCTTCGGGTAAAGGGTAAGTACCTTCCTGTTCAACCGGGTTTTGGGTGGCCAATACAATAAATGGTTTGTCCAAAGCGTAGGTTTCGTCGCCGATGGTTACCTGCTTTTCCTGCATGGCTTCCAGCAAGGCCGATTGTACCTTGGCCGGAGAACGGTTTACCTCATCGGCCAGAATGATGTTGGAAAATATGGGTCCTCGTTTAACCTCAAAATCACCAATTTTAGGCTTATAAATCATCGTCCCGATCAAATCGGCCGGTAAAAGATCGGGCGTAAACTGAATTCTCTTGAAATCCAGATCCAATACTTTAGCCATGGAGTTGATGGTCAGTGTTTTGGCCAGTCCGGGAACCCCTTCCAATAGGATATGACCACCCGTGAAAAGACCAATCAACAGCCGATTCAAGAGTTTATCCTGGCCTACTACGACTTTCCCTAATTCGTTGAGTACATCCTTTATTTTTTCTAAATACATGCTGTTCTGTTTAAAGCAGGACCAATTTCTGATGGGAACCTCAAAGGGGAATCATGTAGATCGGTCCACCTTTTAAATTTCCACCGTATAGGCAAACTGAAAGCGACTATTTTCCCCAGATTGCACGGACGAACCGATCCTTGCCATGGATATCGCGCAGAATTTCGGATTGGTTGTAACCTCTGTCTTCAAAAACTTTCTTGGTTTCCGCACCAAAATGTTCATTGATTTCCACATAGCATTTGCCACCTTCTTTCAAATGATGCTTGCCAAAATCGGCAATGGCTTTGTAGAACAGAAGCGGATCGTTGTCTTCCACAAAAAGCGCTTGATGTGGCTCAAAACGTAAAACATTTGGTTGCATATGCTCCGCTTCGGAGTAGGTAACATAGGGTGGGTTGCTCACCAGGCAGTCGAACTTCATAACGTTGCCCGGCAATGGGAAAGTCACGTTGAGCATATCCTGCTTCGCAAAATGTACATCGGCGATGAGTTGGCGGGCATTTTCCCTGGCTACCTCCAGTGCTTCGTCGGATACATCCCAGGCATGTACGCTTACATGGGGAAGAAATCTTGCCAAAACAATCGCTATACAACCACTTCCAGTTCCTATATCCAGAATAGAAATGTTTTTATCCGGCTCTGCGTAATCACGCGTAACCATCCGTACGAGTTCTTCAGTTTCCGGACGTGGGATAAGCACTGAGGAAGAAACCCGGAATTCGAGCCCGCAAAATTCTGTGGAGCCGATGATATGCTGAACCGGTTCGTTATTATTCAAACGTGAAATAATAGAAAGCCAGTCGGGCTGAGCAGTCGTTTCAGGTATAGGCCTGTCTACGAGCACATCGATGTTTCTCAACCGCATATAATGTTCAAGCAACATGAAGGTAATTGCTTGAGCCTCTTTCTCGGGATATACTTTTATGCCACTTACAATGTTCAGATATAGCTGACGTGCCGAAGTCATTTTTGATATGTTTTTATTCTAAGGTCGGAAAGTTAAGAAATTATAAGAACTCCCGAAACTTGAGTTTCATACGAGGTTTGTATTTTTACTTCATGAACTCAGATATGGAATGGATGCAGCGGGCTTTGCAGCTCGCGGAATACGGTCGCGGACAAGTAAGTCCTAACCCGATGGTGGGCTGCGTAATTGTTTGTAATGATGTGATTATTGGTGAAGGTTGGCACCGCCAATATGGAGGTCCGCATGCCGAAGTACGCGCTGTTGAAGATGCCGAAAGACGAGGGAATGCGCATCTGTTGACGCAGTCGACGGTATACGTTACCTTGGAGCCTTGCTCGCATACCGGTAAAACCCCACCATGTGCCGACTTGCTGATTCGCAAGCAGGTAAAGCGGGTGGTGATATGTAATACGGATCCTAATCCACTGGTAGCCGGCAACGGAATTCGTAAACTGACAGAAGCGGGTATTGCTGTGGAACAAGGTATATTGGAAGATGTAGGACTGGAATTGAACAAACGTTTTTTTTTAGCTTTCACCCAGCATCGTCCCTACATCATATTAAAGTGGGCCGAAACAGCCGATGGTTTCTTGGGTCATCAGGATGGGAAGCCGGTGGCTATTAGCGGGGCCTATTCCAATATGCGGGTGCATCAATGGCGGAGTGAGGAAGACGCCATTTTGGTAGGGTATAGGACGGCACTTATGGATAACCCAAAGCTGAACGTAAGAAACTGGGCGGGACGTAATCCGGTGCGCATTGTGTTGGACAGAAACCTGGTGCTACCCACATCGCATCATCTTTTCGACAGAAGTCAACCTACGCTGGTGGTGAATTATGCGCTAAACACCGCAGAAGCAACAGAGCCGCAACGCTATACAACGGGCGAAACTCTTACCTATTTGAAAGTTGGCGCTGGTGGCGATGAATTAGACCAGTTGATGGCTGAGTTATTCAAACGCAAAATTTATTCCGTATTTGTGGAGGGTGGGGCCGCTGTACTGAACGCTTTCCTGGCGCGTGGGTTGTGGGATGAGATACGCCGTTGCCAGGGGCATAAAGTCCTGGGAGCTGGTGTAGTTGCGCCTGCACCTCTTGGCCAGCTAATAGCGACAGAAAAGGTGCAGGACGATTTATGGACCTATTTTAAGCGTAGTTAAACACTCCACATTTCTTCATCGCTGGTCCAGATTTCCCAGGCTTTTTCGGCCTGGAGTTCCAACATTTTAAGTCCGTTTAGTAAGGCAGCGCCTTTTTCGCCACCTTTTTTCAGGAAAGTCGTTTCTGCCGGGTTATATACCAGGTCGTATAAATAATGTTGATTGGTAACAAACTGGAACGGTATATCAGGACAGCCTTCAACATTTGGAAAAGTGCCGAGTGGCGTGGTGTTGATGATCAAACGGTGGGCAGTCATTACATCTTCGGTCAAATCCTGATATACGATATTATTGCTACCTGCATGACGAGATACCTGCTGATATTCAATGTTCAAATCCTGCAAAGCCACTTGCACCGCTTTGGCAGCTCCACCATTACCGAGAATCAGCGCTTTAAAATTACTGCATGATTCCCCGCGCTTCTCCATCCAC
>CALGRQ010000255.1 GCA_937880795.1 uncultured Dyadobacter sp.
ACCACTTAAATTCAAATACGAACTTAAATACGAATTTAACTTAACATCCATATTAGATCTGAAATTGGCCCAAAAGAAATTCGGACTTGAATTATAGTCTTCCTGATCTGTTTTAAACTGGCTACCTTGATGCAATATATTAATATTCGAGAAATAAGTTACTTTATCACTTCCTCCCGTTACATCTACTCCGGCTCGTTGTGTCAGAGCCTGTTTTTTAAAGAACAAATCATACCAGTTTGTATTAGGATATAAATTAGGATCTTCTCCTGAACGATATTTTTCAATTTGTTCCACCGAATAATAGTAATTTTTCCCAAATCCATCATTATAAGCTGCTTCATTTCTTAGTTGTGCATATTCCGCCGAATTAATAAAGACAGGAGTAGTAGTTACTTCCTGGACAGAGGCGTCTAAACGTACATTCACCCGTAGGTCACCCGGCGTTCCCCGTTTTGTCTTGATCACAATAATTCCATTTCCTCCTTGTATTCCATAAAGAGCTTGGGAAGCAGCATCTTTTAATACAGATATGGATTCTATTTCCGCGGCGGTAATGTAATCTAAAGTTTGACTTGGCTTATAACCCACCACAATTCCATCCACCACGACAGTTGCCTCATTGCCATGAGAATTATTAATTCCTCTCACATAAAGACTGGTCGTTGCTCTCGATGGTTCTGAGTAAGTCTCTTTCGTATAAAGACCGGGCAATCGTCCGGCTAAGGATTGACTAATATTATTCACCGGAGATCGGAGCAATTCCTCTCCGGTCACAGTCGAAATCGATCCGGAAATATCGTCCGGAAACGGACTGGTTTATCCACAACAGCGCCTGATCAATGTCGGCTTCAATCTTTCATTTTAATTCATTTCAGCGATGTCAAAATTCATAAAACATATAATTCTGGGATTCTCCGCACTAACGCTGTCGGGATGTGCAGAAGAGTGGCTGGATAGAAAGCCACAAAATATTATTCTGGAAGATCAGGTTTGGAACGACTCCAAAATGATCACCGGCCTGCTAGCCAATTATTACGATCGCTTGCCAGCGCATACCTCATTAACAACAGGCTGGGCAGAATTTGCCGCCTACGACGAGGCCATGTGGTCAAACAACGACGATGGGCGAAACAACATCGTTTCCTACCCGTTTGATCGATGGAGACTATGGGACTATACCCTCATCCGCGATATCAATCTGGCATTGGAAAACATTCAAAAGTACAGTACCTCTCTTTCAGATACGCAAAAGAGTCAGTTTTCTGCCGAGTTCCGTTTCCTAAGAGCCCAAGTATATTTTGATCTGGTAAAACGCATGGGTGGTGTGCCGTTGGTAACAAAACAATTGATATATGATTTCAATGGCAATCCCGAAACCTTGCAACAGCCTCGTAATAAAGAGGAAGAAGTATATGACTTCATAGCCACCGAACTGGACGCGATCAAGGAACAACTCGGCAATGCCGGCAGCAATACCCGCGCCAACAAATTTACGGCCATGGCACTTAAGAGCCGTGCAATGCTCTATGCAGCCTCCATTGCCAAATACAATGGACGCATGGCTTCGCCGATCTCGACACCGGGTGGAGAAGTGGGTATACCTGCTGCTCGTGCCAACGACTATTATGCCAAATCGCTCGCTGCGTCGGAAGAGATCATCAACAGTGGTAATTATGCGCTTTATGCGACCAATCCGAATATCGGTGAAAATTTTTACGATGCCATTACCAAAAAATCGGCGAACCGTGAAATCATTCTGGCGCAAGACTTTCTGATCAGCAAGGATAAAAGACATGGCTTTACATATGACAACATAGCCCGCAACGTGCGCGAAGACAACCTTTCGTCTTCTTCCATCACACCATCGCTAAACCTTGTTGAAGATTACGAGTATTTGGATGGAACACCAGGTGCACTAAAAATCCGGAATGCTTCTAATACCGATTACATTTATTACGATCAGTTGCAAGATGTATTTGCCAACAAGGACGCACGTCTCTACGGAACAGTCGTATATCCCGGCACCTCATTCCGTGGCACGCCGGTGCAGATACAAGCTGGTGTTAAAGTATGGAATGCCTCTACAAATAGTTACAGAACCGTGGAGTCAAACACACTCGGATCCAACTACGAAGATGGTGGCTTACTGACCGGCTCATCGGGTCCTCAGCGTTCACAGACCGAAGTAACCAACTCAGGTTTCTACCTAAGAAAATATGTAGATCAAACGGCCATGTCGAGTACACGTGGGATACGGAGTGACATGTGGTGGATACGATACAGACTGGGCGAAATTTATCTCAATGCCAGCGAAGCGGCTTTGGAAACAGGTAAAACCGCCGATGCATTGAAATATGTGAACAAGTTGAGAGAACGTGCCGGTTTCCCTGCCAATAGTTTGAAAACGCTTACGATTGAAAAATTGCAAAATGAGCGTCGGGTGGAGCTCGCTTTTGAAGATCACCGCGTGTGGGATTTGAAAAGATGGAGAACCGCCCATGAGGTATGGAATGGTAATGCCAATAACCCCAAAGCGGTTATATATGCGCTATATCCGTACCGTATCGTACGTCCCGGACATGCCACGCACAATAAATATGTATTTGAAAAAATGGTAGCGCCGCGTTTCCGTGCCCCACGTTTTTTCCAAATGGGTAATTACTATTCTTCCATCGAGCAGCTCGTGATCGATAACAACCCGAAAATTATCCGTAATCCTTTTCATTAATTTCAGAAATCATGAAAACGAAATTTCACATTCCAATCATACTATCTGCACTGTCGCTGCTGAGCGTGCTCACCTCTTGCGAAAAAGACAATCGTGCCGAACCTAAATCTACGTTGAAAGGACGCGTGGTATATGACGGACAAGCGGTAGGCGTACGCTCCAATGGGGTACAACTGGAATTATGGCAACCTGGCTACCAGTTGTTTACAAAAATACCCGTACTGGTAAATCAGGATGGTACTTTTTCCGCCTCACTGTTTGATGGCAATTACAAACTGGTTCGCCTGCGGGGCAATGGTCCGTGGGTCAGCAATATCGACACCATTGAGGTCTCTCTCCGTGGAAGTCAGGAACTAGACGTACCGGTTGAGCCTTACTTTACCATTAAAAACGATAGCTATACCAAAGAAGCTGGCAAGGTTTCTGCAACGTTTTCGGTAAACCAGGTAGTGTCATCGGCCAAAGTGGAACGCGTGAATTTGTATATCGGCACCACCCTCATTACGGACCCGAATAACAATGCCAGCATTACAGAAAAACCCGGGTCGGAATTGACAGACCTCTCCAAGCCGGTAACATTAACGGCCACTTTATCGGCAGCACTCGCAGGACGTGAGTATGTATATGCTCGTGTGGGTATAAAAACAGCCGGTGTAGCTGAGATGATCTTTGGCGCTCCTCAAAAAATTCAATTGAAATAAGGGCAGACCTAAAAAACTTTAAGTTTTAGAAATTGTAAATCCTGAGTACGTTCATTTTTTCGTACTCAGGATTTTTTATTGCTCTTGCTACAACAACCCGACAGTCTCAGGGATAGGTTTTATACCCGGTTTTCCCTTCGGGACAAAAGATTGATGGCTGAATCAGTATTTTAAAATGATCTTTTCAGAATAATTCAATAGCTTTTCGGAAGTTTCAGATACAGGTGATATAGGCTCAATTTTCATTTCTATAAATCGCACCAGAAGTATTTCGGAATGACCACTCAAAATACTGAAACAGACCATTATACCATAACACCATCACGTGACTGCAATAACGACTCCCATCTGGAAAATCAATATTGATACCGGCGGTACTTTTACCGACTGTCTCGCCATCGATCCCGACGGTAATACCCATCGGATCAAAGTACTCAGTTCCTCTCGTTTACGAGGACGCATCATTGATAAACTCGCTCCATGTATATATAAATTCGAAAGTCCCTGGCAATATACCAGTCGCGTTTTGGAAGGTTACACGTTACGTGTCAATCAGATTGACGGTAAACTAATATCCCTCGACTGTGAAAAGGGAATACTCATTTCCGACCAAGAATTTACCTGCAATGGCACAACAGATTTTGAGTTATTTGGTGAAGAAGAAGCACCTATTTTAGCTGCTCGGCTCCTCACGCAAACCGCCCTGCACGAACCCTTACCTCCTATTGATATGCGATTAGGAACCACCAAAGGAACCAATGCACTTCTGGAACGAAAAGGAGCTAAAACTTTATTGGTGGTTACCAAAGGATTCAAAGACCTGTTATACATCGGGAATCAGCAACGCCCATCTCTTTTTCAATTGGATATTCCCGAGACCCGACTGTTATACAGTGGCGTACTGGAAATAGACGAAAGGATGGATGCCGGAGGACGGGTTATTCAGCAGCCAAACCTTGCTCAGCTTCAATTACCAACCGACCAGTCCTATGAGGCAGTGGCCGTGTCGTTGTTACATTCATACCAGAATGACGTACACGAAAAGTCTATTGTGAATACATTTAGGGAGGCGGGAACGAAGTATATATCTTCTTCGACTGCACTATTCCCTTTCTCACATTATTTGCGGAGAACCCAAACAGCCGTCGTAAACGCATATCTGGATCCCGTTTTAGACACCTACTTAACCAGTATACGCAATACCTTACTGGCGGGCACATTAAAAATTATGACCAGCACGGGCAGCTTATCTGAGCTGGCTGGATTTCGGGCAAAAGACAGTCTTCTTAGCGGCCCTTCGGGCGGTATGGTAGCAGCAGCACAGCAAGCCAGGAAACTGGGTGTTAAAAAGGTACTTACCTTTGATATGGGTGGTACCAGCACCGATGTGGCCCGAATCGATGGCGAACCTGAACTGAAATACATTACCGAGATTGATGGCATAGAATTTCACAATCCAACGCTTGCCATTGAAACCGTTGCCGCAGGTGGTGGATCTATCTGTTGGTTCGATGGCTTCACATTGCAGGTTGGGCCAGAAAGTGCCGGAGCTTCACCCGGGCCTGCCTGCTATGGAGCAGGTGGACCACTTACCATTACGGATGTAAACCTGTTGCTGGGCAAGCTGGATGCCACCAAGTTCAGTATACCCATTACACCAGCCCATGCACTGCAAGCACTCGACCAACTTGGTATAGACATTGCGACCCAAACGGGTCATACCTTAACAGCTTATGAAATTTTAACGGGGCTGGAACGCATTGCCAATGAAAAAATGGCTGATGCCATCCGAAAAATTTCCGTAGAGAAAGGAATAAACCCCGAAGAGTACATGCTTATTACTTTCGGGGGTGCAGGAGGACTTCACAGTTGCCAACTTGCCGATTTACTGGATATTAAAAATGTACTTATTCCTTATGACGCCGGCTTATTCAGTGCCGTTGGCATTGGCTCTGCGTTAATTAGTACCATTGCTTCCAAACAAATTTTACAAACCTGGGAGCTGGCGCTACCGCACATGGACCTCTGGATTCAGGAACTATTGAACCAAGCCAAAACGATTCTTCAACAACAAAACATTGACGCCTTTGAAATCGCTTTTTGCTCCGTATCACTGCGATTTGCCGGACAGGAAAATACCATAGAAGTGGCTTGGGATGGAGCAACAACGATCCAGCAATTTAAAACAAGCTATATCAATCAGTTTGGCTATTACCCCGAAAACATGGCTGTGGAACTGGAAAGCATTAAGATGAAGGTGCAGGAAAAAACCGCTTCGTATACAACCGTTCCTCCGTTAAAAACAGGATCTCCGGCTAATCCGGTTCGGGAAATCACACCGAATTTTTCTGCATCCGAAACCACTGTGAATCTATATGAATGGGATTTGTTACAAACAGGCGATCTACTCACAGGCCCCTCAGTTTTACTCAATAATACATCTACCGTATACATTCCCGAAGGATGGCAACTTGTCATTCAAGCCAATAAAGATGCAGTTGCGTGGAAATTATCTCAGCAACAGGAGGTCATTACCCATGACAAAGAAGAAGTTGCCTTACAGCTTTTCACCAATCGTTTTGAAGCCATTGCTGAGGAAATGGGCGCACAGCTACAACGCACCGCATTTTCAGTAAACGTAAAAGAACGACTTGATTTTTCCTGTGCATTGCTGGATGCCGAGGGTGATTTGTTGGTCAATGCACAACACATACCCGTACATCTGGGCAGCATGGGGATATGTGGCCGATTGGTCCGAGAAGCCATCGAGATTGGGCCCGGCGATGTAGTCATCACCAACCATCCTAAATATGGTGGTTCTCATCTGCCCGATGTGACGCTAATCGCAGGGGTTTTCACAGATTCAGGTTCTTGTATAGGCTATGTGATCAATCGCGCCCATCATGCTGAAATCGGAGGTAAAACACCAGGTTCTATGCCTCCTGATGCCATTTGTCTGACCGAGGAAGGTGTTGTCATTTCGCCTCAATATTTAGTCAGGAATGGAGAATTTCAATGGGAAAACCTGAACCAACTTTTCACAGAAGGCCTATACCCTACTCGTAATTTCATGTCCAATGAGGCCGACATCCTGGCCGCGTTGTCAGCCTTAAAAAAAGGGAGTGATCAGTTACTGAAATTAACGGATACGCATGGCTTAGAAACGATTCAGAAATATATGTACTTGCTAAAAGCAAGTACCGTTTCTCAACTTGAAAGTACACTAAAACCCATTCAAGGTAAAACCTTTGAAGCAACGGAATCTCTTGATGATGGCCATCAAATTGCGGTAAAGATTACCATTCAATCTCAAAAACAGGTATTTGATTTTACAGGGACCTCGGCCGTACACCCACACAACTTGAATGCCAATATTTCCATTCTGCACAGCGCCATTCTATACGTCCTCCGTCTCCTGGTGAACAAAAAAATACCGCTCAACGATGGCCTAATGAAGCATGTGGAAATTATATTACCAGAAAACAGTTTTCTGCATCCTCATTTTTCCGACGATCCACTGGTGTGCCCGGCGGTGGTAGGGGGTAATACCGAAGTAAGCCAACGGCTGGTAGACACGCTACTCAAAGCATTTGGACTTGCCGCCTGTAGCCAGGGAACCATGAACAATTTCTTATTTGGCAACCAGCATTTCGGCTATTATGAAACCATTGGCGGCGGTGCCGGTGCCGGTCCTGATTTTGATGGCAGATCAGCCGTGCATCAACATATGACCAACACACGAATCACGGATCCCGAACAACTGGAACGAAAATATCCGGTACGCCTGCTCGAGTTCGGTATACGTCCTCATTCCGGCGGACGTGGCAAACACAAGGGAGGAAATGGTATAAGACGAAAAGTGATGTTTTTGGATAAATTACAGGTTACCCTCCTGGGTCAGCACCGGAAATACCAACCCTATGGTTTGGAGGGAGGAGAAAATGGACTATGTGGTGCACATACATTACGATCAGGCGAAGTAACGACCGCATTGCCGGGTATCGTAAATTTTGAAACGAATGAAGGAGATATACTACTCATTGAAACCCCGGGTGGTGGTGGATTTGGCACGCTAAACGGTATATGACCAAACCTATACAATTTGTTTTCAGGCTATAAAAGAACATTCAGCGAAAATACAATGGCAAACTCCAACTCAAAAACGCTTCTCGGAGCAGCATTTTTGATGGCGACATCTGCGGTAGGGCCGGGCTTCCTGACCCAAACTACGGTATTTACTCAGCAACTAACCACCAGTTTTGGATTCATCATCCTCATCTCTGTGCTGATAGACCTTTGCGTACAATACAACATTTGGCAGATTATTACCGTCTCAGGAAAGCACGCACAGGACCTTGCCAATGCTCTTTTCCCTGGATTAGGCTACCTTTTGGCTTTTCTAATCGTGGTGGGCGGACTGGCATTTAATATTGGAAATGTAGCCGGCGCCGGCCTTGGTATCGAAGCCATGACGGGTATTCCGGTGCATATAGGCGCCTTGGGAAGTGCGGCCATGGCCATTGCTATATTTTTGTTCAAAGAGGCCGGAAATGCCATGGATAAATTTGCCAAATTCCTGGGTCTACTCATGATCTTACTGATTGTGTTTGTCGCCTTTACGGCAAATCCTCCCCTGGCCAAGGCAGTGCAACACACTTTTATACCCGAGCAATTTGACGCCATTGCCACACTCACATTGGTAGGTGGAACCGTAGGTGGCTATATATCATTTGCAGGCGCACATCGTTTGCTAGATTCTGGTATATCCGGACAAGCCGCATTGCCTCAGGTAAACAAAAGTGCCTCCACGGGCATTCTAGTAACCGCACTAATCCGATACCTTCTATTTTTAGCCACACTAGGGGTAATCATTACAGGCGTTACCGTCAATCCTGATAACCCTACGGCATCGGTGTTTGAACATGCAGCAGGTGCATGGGGAAAACTGATGTTTGGACTCATGATATGGTGTGCGGCCATTACATCAGTAGTAGGTGCGGCATATACCTCCATTTCTTTTATACGTTCCTTTCATCCCTGGTTAGAAAAATATCACACAAGCCTTACCATTGTTTTTATCATCATTTCTACCGCCGTTTTCCTCTTCATCGGAAAGCCCGTTACCGTATTAATATTCGTGGGTACGCTCAATGGTTTCGTCTTGCCCATTGCCCTTGCTATACTATTGATTGTGAGTAGAAAATCTCGACTAATGGGAACTTACAAACACCCACTGGCATTGCAAATAGCGGGTTGGGGAGTTGTTTTTATTCTTTTAGGCATGGGAATCAATTTGATCTAAATCGAAAAAACATGGGGAAAGTCGTCAAAAAACATGAATAAAATGGATACTATTTACAGTAGATCGGTGTTAAACATTGCATAGCAACAAACGGAACAAACCCAACACAGATTGGGACCTTCTTAATTTTCTTATAACATCAACAACATTGAGTGATATGTTCCCTAAAGAAACCTACATCCAACGACGTAGCGCATTAAAACAAAAAGTAGGAAGTGGTTTAATCCTTTTCCTTGGAAATGAAGAGTGCGGCATGAATTACCGCGACAATGTATACAATTTCCGTCAAGACAGCAGTTTTCTATACTATTTCGGAATCGATGCGGCTTCTCTTCATGCGGTGATTGATGTGGACAACGACCAGGAAATTATTTTTGGTGACGAACTCACCATAGACGACATCATCTGGACTGGCCCCAAAGAGCCACTCACTGAAAAAGCATACAAAGCGGGTATACAATCGGTTAAACCTGGCTCCGCCATTGCCGGATTTCTCGGATCGGCGAAAACAGCCGGTCAAACGATACATTTTTTACCACCATACCGCGGAGAGCATTACTTAAAATTACAAGAATGGTTGCAGGTTGCTCCGTCCGCAGCTGCCAGCTTGGCTTCCGTTCCGTTGATCAAAGCCATTGTCTCGATGCGGTCTATAAAGACAGCCGAGGAAATATTGGAAATCGAAAAGGCGGTCAATACCTCGGTAGATATGCACCTTGAATTTATGCGCATCACCAAACCAGGAATGACCGAGAAGCAGGTGGCCGGTCAATTACAAAGTATTGCAATTGGCCGAGGTGGGGATATTTCCTACCCCATTATCCTGACCGTAAATGGTGAAATTCTGCATACGCATACCCGCGATTTGGTGATGCGTGACGGCCAGCTTTCTCTATGTGATGCAGGAGCCGAAACCGCCATGCACTACTGCGGTGACTTAACCCGTACCGTTCCAACCGGCAAAAAATTTACTGCTTTGCAAAAAGAGATGTATGAAATTGTACTTCATGCTGAGGAAACGGCTATTGCTGCCGCAAAACCAGGTGTTTTGTTTAAAGATTTGCATACACTCGCTTCTACCAAATTATTGGAAGGGCTGAAATCTGTAGGCATAATTAAAGGCGACCCTGCCGAAGCTGTGGCGCATGATGTACATACCTTATTCTTCCAATGCGGATTGGGCCATATGATGGGAATGGATGTACATGATATGGAAAACCTTGGTGAACAATACGTGGGCTATACCGATGAGCTGAAAAAGGGAACCGCATTTGGATGGAAGTCACTAAGATTGGGGCGTGCCCTTGAACCCGGTTTTGTTGTTACCATAGAACCAGGCTTGTACTTCATCCCTACCCTTATAGATCGCTGGAAGGCTGAAAACAAGCTTTCTCAATTCATCGACTACAATAAACTTGAGAGCTTCCGAGATTTTACCGGAATACGGATTGAGGATGATATTGTCATCACCTCAGACGGGAATCGTGTACTTGGTAAACCACTGGCCAAGAGTGTTTCCGAAATTGAAGCCTTACGTGCTTAAAAATCTCCGCCAATTATCCAGGACGCCCATTTGCATCCTGGATAATTTACAATTTTTCAGCAAGCCCACACCATTACCGCAGCCACCCACTTTTTTCTCTGTTCCTTAGGCAAGCGCAGCTACATTTTTTATACATCCAAATCTATATCACCGGCAAAATGGGTCTATGAATACCCCATCAAGCATTTTGGTATACTTTTTAGTGTTATAAGACACTATTTTTTCTTAGATTGAGGCTATAATCCCCGGTATTTTAATATTTTGCAATATGAATTCAGCTGAGCAAAAGGATTACGAGTACAATTGGCCGTCGGATGAGGAAATTGAAGAAACCATTTTACTGGTTTCCCGAAAAATTCAGCATCCTACCACCAACCGGGATGAAAATAGTGCGATGAAGAGTGGCTATCGTGAAGCAATTAAAATACTGGTGGATCGGGTTCGAACGTATGAAGCTATCGATATGATGCTCGAAGCAGGCCTGGCACAGTCCATTGCGGTTATGGCAGTTGACTATTTAAACGGAGAGTGCAGCCAAAAAGCATTGCTTGCAGTAGAACCTAAAAGGTAAATCCGTCAAGATTTGTAACAAATAATAATATATCACTGTAACTTATTATGGGCAAAGGAAAAGACCTATTTGGACATTACAACGATTTGGGAAAAGAAAAGGGACCAGGCAGTGAGGAATACAACTATGCAGGCGTCTTATTTCAAGCACTATTGATTTTAGGAGAAAGAAAAACTTTTGAACTCCTGGAAGAAGCCGACGAATCTGGCAAAAAACTGTCCCTCCAATATACCGCTACGGATACCCCCGAAGGAGTTACATTAATTTAGCACGCTACTGCTCGTTCCTAACACTTTACAAAGCATTTCTTCGTAACATCATTGCCTCACCGAATAAAACTGTATTCGGTGAAGCTTTCGCTATATACATCTTTCAATTTACAAGCCACTACACTGGTAGGATTAAAAAGGAATAGTCTTTGTACTAACGCCAACATTATTCCATCATTCCATGTTATCACGTAGAGCGTTTTGTACGAAGGCTTCTGTTTTCGGCTTAGGCTGGTCCGTTACGGATATAAGCCATATACTTTCACAACTGTCTATTAACAGCGAATTTCAATACCTGCCATTGGTCACCGACGGAAGTCCTGCTTCCAAAATACCTGTGCCAGAGGGACATCGCATCGCGTTTGGCTATGACTATTTTACCCTGGATACCTCCGAAAAAGGGTTACTCCTAAACTGTCCTCAAATTCCAGATAAATTCAAAGGAAAAATATTTTTACGATTACAGTCTGCCATTGACACCCGAACCCAGGACGATGTAGATGTTTTACTGGGAGACACCGGAAAAAAAATAGGGTCTTTCTCCATCTGGTATCCGACTAATCTTCAAATTTTTGAAACAGCGTTGAATGCAGATGCAGCCTCTCTTCGCAAACACGGAATTCGGTTGGTTTTCAAGAATGGAAACAGACCGCTATACTTTTTTTCAACAAGAGCTGATAACGGGTCGCACCTGTTTCTTACCCAAACCGCTACAATCAACGAAAGTGAATGGCTAAACCTGTTATACTCCCCACGATCGTTGCAACCGTTCGATTGGTTGGAAGGTTGTGTACTCGACGGATTACAAGAACTATATATTCGAAAACACGATCAAAAGGCATTGGCAGCAATTCAGCAACACCTGGATTACTATCTCGTAGATGATAAAAACTTGGTGTATATAGACTTATGGGCAAAACCGAAGGATAATACCCTTACAAACCTGGAAGCCGGAATACCATTTGCTGTCATTGGTCAACATCGTAAACAGCATCCTGCGGTTACACTCTTTCTGGATTTTTGTAAAAAAAGATATGACGCCAATGGCGTTTTAACCGCGGACTATCTCAGCACCGAAGGGTGCTATACGCTAGCTTATCCGTTAACAATTCTTGCTAAACAATTAAATGCCCCGGAGCTATATGAGTTAGCCTTAAAGGAAATTGAAGCCAGAATCAGCTTCCTCACCGAAGATGGCGTGATATACCGTGCCGGTAGTAGAAAAAATGGTAAAACCAGTGAAAATAGAAACTGGTCGCGCGGATATGTATGGTTTCTACTAGGGCTTGTCAGAACCGCGGAAGAATTGAACAAGAGTCCCTTACAAAACGATCCACGGGTAAAAAGACTTAAAGAGGTATACCTTCACTTTGCACACGTGGCTTTACGTCATCAGCAAAAAGACCATAGCTGGAACTCGTACATTGACCTCTCTGAGACTAAGTATGAGAGTTCGGCTACGGCTGGTTTTGGAGCAGCACTCGCCCATGGACATCGTATCGGTTGGTTGCCCGAGTTTGGAAAAGACCGGCTGCAAAAAATATATTCCCGACTGCAAAAAAGTTTAACACCAGACGGCTTCCTGAAAGACATTACCCAACACAATGCCGGTAACATGGAAATGATTCAAAAGGGCAATTATCGTGTAATTTCTCAGTATGCGCTTGGCTTTTTGGCACATATCAAAGCGCATTTGTAGTTGTCCCAGCAACCATGAGGCATCACCCCAACCACCAATACCATGTAAAATGGGTTGGGGTGATGCTGTTGGCTAAAATCCATATAGACCTCCTGATACCGATATGGTTTGCCCGGTGATCCATCCTGCATCCTCCGAAGCGAGGTATACAGCAACCTTGGCAATGTCTTCCGGCTTTCCAGTACGTCCTAGTGGCGTCTTTTCTACAAACGCTTTTTCCGCATCGCTACCGATAACCCCTGCACTTTGAGCGCCCTCCGTAGATACAATGCCGGGAAGAATAGAATTGATACGGATGTTTCTGCCACTAAATTCCTTAGACAATGAAATGGTGATTGCATCCAATGCGGCCTTGGAAGCCGAATACACCGATCCGGTTGGCAATGGCATACTACTAACTTCCGAGCTGATGTTGATGATATTTCCGTTGTTTTCGCCAAACAGCTTTAATGCACCTTGTATAGTCAGCAAAGCCCCCAAAACATTGATATTGAACTGCTGATGGAACGTTTCAGGCGAGACATATTCAATCGGTTCATAGTTAAAAACACCCGCATTATTAACCAAGATATCCAGTGATCCAAAGGCCTTTTTTGTCTCTTCAAATAACCGGGCAACCTCAGTCTGCTGGGATACGTCTCCCTGCACTGCTATGGCTATACCACCGGCATTGGTGATTTCATCTACTACTTTATCCGCTCCTTCTTTACTCGATGCATAATTCACGACTACTTTGGCTCCCTCTGCCGCAAAATGTTTGGCTATTGCGGCACCAATGCCTTTTGACGCCCCTGTTACTACTGCTACTTTGTTTTTCAATCGATTCATCTTGTACGTTGTTATAATTTTGTGCTGCAAAGTTAGGTTCACATTGTTTACCAAAGTAACTTTGTTACGAAAAGTAACAGTAACATCGAGGTAACAAAGTATCCTATTATGGAATGCACACCCCGTTTAAGCGAGCAGTACAAAAAAGAAATGATGGCCGTCCAGGATTCGATGGATGTGCTCAATGGTAAGTGGAAAATTAGCATCATGTCTTCCATCTGCTATTACAACAAACGGCGATTTTCAGATATACTGAATGATGTCCACGGAATATCCAACAAAATGCTGAGCAAGG
>CALGRQ010000256.1 GCA_937880795.1 uncultured Dyadobacter sp.
CCCTCATTACACGGACCCTCATTTTTATTGCTTTGGCAGCTGTTATTTTAAAGCATAAAACGTTCAGCAAATACGTAGCCGTTAGCAAAACACAGTGGCACTTAAAAACAAAAACTTTGGGTGAGCTATTGCATATTGGTATACCAAGTAGCTTACAAATTGGTATGGAAGCGGGCGCGTTTGCGGTTTCAGGTATCATTATCGGCACGCTGGGTGCCGTTTCACAAGCATCGCACCAAATTGCATTGAGTTGTGCTTCTTTTACATTTATGGTTTCGATGGGTTTGGCCCAAGCAGGCTCTATACGGGTTAGTAATGCACTAGGTCGTAATGACTGGCGCAAGATAGCCGTCATTGGAAGAAGTACGATTTATACCGCCTTGATATATGGTGTTATATGTGCCATTGGCTTTGTAGTACTCAGAAATGTACTTCCGCAGGCATTCAACAAAGATTTTATGGTGGTAGAACTTGCCTCTTTACTCCTTCTTTTTGCCGCAGTCTTTCAGATTTCGGATAGTACGCAAGCGATTAGTGCCGGTTTGCTACGCGGCATCAAGGACGTAAAAACACCCACGATACTCATTGGTATTGCCTATTGGGTAGTTGGGATTCCGGTAGGATATCTTTTGGCTTTCCATTTCGGTATGGGGGCAAAAGGCATGTGGATAGGTCTGATTTCAGGACTAACGCTTGCTTCCATTTTTCTCATTACGCGCTTTTTCAAAATGGCAAAGCGGAACCTCGCTTAATTTCACAAATCTATATGTAATGAGGGATAATTCTCGTCAGAAGGTTCCTCATTACATCTATCAGTTCATCCACTTAGGGCTTATATATATCCCCCCTTTATCACACCTCACCATTCCCCCCCACCTCCGGGTTTCTTTGTATTCATTCAGACCCTTTCTCAACGTCCTTTCGGCTCAACATCTCAGCTGGTTTATAAATTAAGTTGCAAAATTTCCTGTCGTGAACTTCGACAGAAAATCTACCTGACTATCAACGCATATCGTAAGTTTCCCGCTTCTCCACGCCGGTCCTTTTTCTATTTCTCCCTATGGACATTGTAGGGGAAAACACCCCGGTATATAGTCTTCTTTTAAAACCACAGAACATTTCATCACGCCAGTTCTTCACGAATTCCCATTTTATCCTCCATTAATTTTCCTCTTTTTTTCAAACTGAATAGTATAATAGACTTAATTGTCTCTTTGACAAGTAATATCCAAATCATAATAATTAGTTCAATACCAGTTTAAACTATGAAGTTTAGTTCTACGTTACAAAGCATTTTTCCCCAGGAGGGAGAAATTCCGGACGAGTATCGTCTTCCCGGCGAAGTTCACCAGCGTGAGTATCTCAGCAATGGTGAAATGAAGAGTTGGAAAGGCCAGGTACACGAAGTATTTTCACCTATATGCACACAAACTAACAATGGATTAGAACGCGTTTTGATCGGCAGCTATCCGGTTTGCGGTGAAAATGAAGCACAAGAGTCGCTAGCCGCTGCGGTTGCTGCCTACAACAACGGACGCGGTGAATGGCCGACCATGGGGGTTGCAGAGCGTATACACTGCGTGGAGCAATTCACCGGAAAAATGATTGAGAAAAAAGACATAATCGTCAAACTCATCATGTGGGAAATCGGTAAATCATTTGCCGATTCTGTTAAAGAATTTGATCGTACCGTTGAGTACATATACGCAACCATAGATTCTCTCAAAAACCTCGATCGGGTTTCATCTGGTTTTGATATTGTAGATGGTATAGCCGCCCAGGTGCGTCGCTCTCCTTTGGGGGTAGTACTTTGTATGGGACCATTCAACTACCCACTAAATGAGACGTTTACAACGTTAATTCCGGCGTTGATTATGGGTAACACCATTCTTTTCAAACCTCCGAAATTTGGGACATTACTCCACTATCCTTTACAAGAAGCGTTCAGAGACTGTTTCCCGAAAGGGGTTGTGAACATCATATATGGCCGTGGAAACGCCATCGTTCCCGGATTGATGCATTCCGGAAAAATTAACGTACTTACCCTGATCGGATCTAGTAAGGTGGCTAATGAGCTAAAAAAGCAACATCCAAAGGTGAACCGCCTAAGAGCTGTTCTCGGTTTGGATGCTAAAAATGCGGCCATCATTACTGCCAATGCAGACATCCAATTAGCGGTGAAAGAGACCATTATGGGCTCCCTTTCATTTAACGGACAACGCTGTACGGCCCTTAAAATCGTGTGGGTACATAAGTCCCTTGCAGATGAGTTCTTGAAACAATTCAACGCTGCTCTGGCAGAACTTAAATACGGTATGCCCTGGGAGAAAGGAGTATCACTCACCCCCCTACCCGAACCCAATAAAATTGATTATCTCAATGACTGTATAGCCGATGCACAAAAATATGGTGCGCAGGTTATGAATGAGAATGGAGGAACTTCCGCAGGTTCGTTCTTTTACCCGGCAGTGGTATATCCGGTCAACAAGGATATGAAACTATACCACGAAGAACAGTTTGGCCCTATCGTGCCTGTGGTACCTTTTGACGACCTTGAAGAAACAATTCAGTATCTCATAGAGGCTACTCACGGTCAGCAAGTAAGTATTTTCAGCGACAACGCCGATGAAGTAGCTACTTTAATTGATCCTCTGGTAAACCAGGTAAGCCGTGTCAATATCAATAGCCAATGCCAACGCGGACCAGACGTGTTCCCGTTCACCGGACGTAAGGATAGCGCAGAAGGAACCCTATCCGTAGCGGACGCCATTCGTTCCTTCTCTATAAGGTCAATTGTAGCTTTCAAAATGAATGAAACCAACAAGCACCTGATCAATGATATTGTTAAGGACGATAGTAGCAACTTCCTGAGCACTAAATTTATATTCTAAAAAAAAGTGGATGTTTCAAAACTTTGAAACATCCACTTTTTTAGCCCCCCTATTACTTCACTATTGTCCCAGTGCTTTGTTTACAGCCGGCTTTACCTTGGTTCCCAAAAGCTCAATGGTTCGCATAATATCTTTGTGAGACGGTGCTCCCACATCCGCATGAAGCAAAAAGCGGGTAAGCCCAAACAGCTCCTGGTGGTAAAGAATTTTATCGGTTACCTGCGCTACATCTCCAATAAACAAAGCCCCCTCACGACTTCTTCCACCTTCAAACTGATCCCGTGAATAGGGGGCCCAGCCTCTGTCCCTTCCTATACGGTCCATCTGTTGTTTGTAATGTGGAAAATAGCGGTCTGCAATAGCATATGCATCCGTATCCATTAATCCGTGCGAGTGCGTGGCCAATTGCATTTTCGACGGATCATGCCCGGCTTTCAAATATTCATCCTTATACAACTGAAAAAACGGTTGAAACTGTCTCGGCATACCGCCAATAATGGCGATAATAAGTGGCAGGCCTAAGCGAGCCGCTCTTACAACAGATTCCGGCGTACCACCCACGGCAATCCATATATCCAGGTGATTGTTAACCGCACGCGGCAAAACCTGCTGTTCGGCAAGAGGTGCCCTAAATTTTCCTTTCCAGGAAATCACATCCTGCTCATTAATAGCTTTCAATAATTCTAATTTCTCCGAAAATAAACCTGCGTAGTCATTCAAATTATATCCAAACAACGGAAACGATTCTATGAAACTGCCACGACCTACCGTTATTTCGGCTCTTCCATTAGAAACCAAATCAAGTGAAGAGAAGTTTTGATAGACCCGAACCGGATCCGCAGAACTCAACACGGTTACAGAACTGGTTAACTTTATATTCTTTGTGATGGTAGCGGCAGCAGCCAAAATAATTTCTGGACTAGAAACCGAGAAATCAGGTCTATGATGCTCACCTATACCGAAAACATCTAAACCGACTTCATCAGCCAGTTTAATTTCTTCCAATATTTCCTGAATCCGTTCCTGGGCGGGTTGAAAAGATTTTGTAGCGGCGTTGTACGCCAAATCTCCAAACATGCTAATACCAATTTCCATTATCGTAAGTTGTTATATACCCTAAATTTTTCAACGGCTTACACCATCCTTTTATCATGACAAATTTTTCATCGGATACATTCCAGCACCAACACGTTGGCGAGAAAGCCATCTGCTATACAACACAAACACCAATCCGATTTATCCGCAGAGCTTCCTCTAAATTAAGAAATCTTGCGTAACTCCTATTTTTTTATTGCTTCGCACCTCGTGTTAACTTACTTTTATGTCTTGAAAAAATTTTTTCTACATATCATCCTTACGTTTGTCATTCTTGACACATCCCCTCTTTATCAACTATTGAAGGTTCCTTCACTTATCCAGCATTTTACAGAACATAAAGCCTTGAACGATAGCATTAGCTTTGTCGACTTTATGTACATGCATTACTGGGGTGAAGATATGGATGATAATGATGATGAAAAGGACATGCAATTGCCTTTCAAAAAGTTTGAAATTCAGCATGTTCATTACATTCCTACGTTTACGACCAACTTATTCACTTTCAAGAACACCACCTGGCCAATTGAACAGCAATACGGGCCCGATCAACCTCAAGGTAAATATAACGCCGCACTAGGCACGCTATTCCACCCGCCACGAGCATGAATAATACATTTTAAGGGAAAACTATATCCTGCCCAATCAGACCTCCAATACTTGGTGGTCTTGAATGGTTGTTTTTCTATGTATTTATTTATCAGCTATTTATGCTACATAAAATCATTCAATTTTCGGTTCAAAACAAACTGGCAATTGCGATATTCACATTACTTTGGATTGTATACGGCTCATACCAGGTATCGAAACTGCCTGTGGATGCGGTGCCAGACATTACCAATAATCAAGTTCAGATCATTACTTCCGCACCGGCTTTGGGAGCGGAGGACGTAGAAAGGCTGATCACTTTTCCCATCGAACAAGCCATCAGCAATATTCCCGGCTTGCAAGAAAGCAGAAGCATGTCACGCTTTGGGCTATCCATTATTACCATCGTTTTTGAAGACGATCACGATATATACTGGGCCAGACAGCAAGTGACTGAGCGCCTGGGACAAGTTTCCATCACCGAAAATGCGAGCACGCCCGAACTTGCACCGGCTACAACCGGTTTGGGTGAAATTTACCAATACGTAATAAAACCCAAAGCAGGTTATGAGCACAAGTATTCACTGGCCGACTTACGGTCAACCCAAGACTGGATCGTGCGTAGGCAACTGCTGGGTACACCTGGCGTAGCCGATGTGTCCACTTTTGGGGGAGAGCTAAAACAGTACGAAGTAGCGGTAATTCCCTCCAATCTAAAAGCCTATAACCTGTCTATATCAGATGTATTTACAGCGCTGAATAAAAACAACCAAAATACAGGTGGTGCTTATATAGAAAAAGGACCTACGGTAATGTATATCAGAAGTATAGGCCTTGCGGGTTCTATGGACGACATCGGCAACATGGTGGTAAAAACCACTACTGATGGCACCCCCATCCTCATTCGCCACATTGCCGAAGTAGGGCTTGGCTCTGCAATCCGTTATGGAGCTTTAACGATGGCCGGCCACGGCGAGCTGTCAGGTGGAATTGTGATGATGCTGAAAGGTTCAAACTCTTCCGAAGTAATTGAAAATGTAAAAAAACGGGTTACAGAAATACAAAAAACGATGCCCGAAGGATTGGAAATAGAACCATTCCTCGACCGGACTAAAATGGTTAACAATGCCATTGGCACGGTAGAAACCAACCTTTTAGAAGGTGCACTCATTGTAGTGCTCGTACTGGTTCTGTTTCTTGGAAACTTGCGCGCGGGACTTATTGTGGCATCGGTCATTCCTTTGGCATTTCTATTTTCATCCAATATTTTACTGAAAAGAT
>CALGRQ010000257.1 GCA_937880795.1 uncultured Dyadobacter sp.
AAATGATAAGCCTGAAAAACGAAACCGATGTGATGACGGTGTAACTCGGTTTTCCTTTTTTCTGATAACTTTTGAACCGGTTCTTCCAAAAATAAATATTCCCCTTCGGACGGCTCTTCCAATAGACCCAGAATATGCAGAAGCGTCGATTTGCCTGAACCGGAGGGCCCCATAATCGATACAAATTCACCTTCTTTAATATGCAAATCGATATGTCTCAACACATAGGTTTTACCAAATCCGGCGGGGTAATACTTGGATATTTTGTCTAGTTTGATCATAAAATTTTGGTATAAATCATGGTAAAAGAAGCCGTCAGTAATTAATAAATTTCTCACCCCTCTTCTCCTATTCTATAAGTTATATTTTAAAAAGGCTTGCCAGAAATAAAATATACTATAAATCAATAAGTTACATCACACAACCACTTTTACATCGTTCGAAATCGTACAAAAGTGTACGGTTGTGAACGACCCAAATGTTAAATGAATATCAATGGCATAGGCTATATACCACATTCCTGCTCGTACCAATGCCCCAGATTAACGCACTAAATTACGTCACCTCCTACTTCTATCGCACCTTTATAAAAGACACTTATTAGAATAGAAAAAATCCTGTCCTTCCGAAGAAAAACAGGATTCCACAAATTCAATACGACTTATAAAATATTATTGATTCACATATACGCTTCCGCTGCTGGCCGACAATGTAACAGGAATACCGCCACCATTCATTTTACCACTGATACGATCCTTCTCTGCATTTCCATCAAAATTCTTTAATGGCATGTTCACTTTATTACCTCTCAGATTCAAATCCATTCCAGCATTCATTGGCATTTGCACCCTTATACTTCCTGCGGATGTCTTCAGATCCAGATATTTACCGAGACTTGCCATAGAAACCTCTACACTCCCGGCACTTGTACTGGCCTTTAAGCTGGCCGCCACATTGGCCAATTTTATAGACCCTCCGGAAGTACCGGCATCCAGGCTACCCTTTATATCTGCCCCTTTAACACTGCCACCACTGGTATGAGCCATCACTTCCCCGTCCAGCTTATCCAGGTTTATACTACCGCCAGAGGTTTTGAGTTGAATGATGCCAAAAAGGTTAGAAGCTTTAATACTTCCTCCGCTTGTGGAGAGATCTATATTTTTACGACAATTGGATACATCGATACTACCCCCAGAGGTACGTCCCGTAATGGATCCTTCCAGGTCTTCTACTTTCAAACTTCCTCCGCTGGTAGAAAAATTCTGCTCACCATTCAAGGACGCGATCCTTATACTTCCACCACTCGTTTTTAAATTGGTTGAAATATTGCGTGGAGCAGCTACCTTGAAACTGATTGAAACTCCTCGTTGATTATTCCATTGAATTCCACTTTTCCGTTTGGCCCTCGCTACAACCCGATTTCCTTCCGTGCCAATCAAAATATCATAGTCTTCCAGTCGATCCTCTATTTCTTCTTTGCTTAGCTTATTGCTGCCATTCCAGTTATTAGGTCGTACAAACATCTCCACTTTAAACCCATTGCTCTGTCCACCCGTAACACCAACCGAACCTCCGGATGTCTCTACAGTTAGTGCATTTAAAGAATTGCTGTTAAAAGACCTGGTTACATAAGGTTCTTCGGTCGTAGACTGTGCCAAAGCATAATTACCTATTATAGCACAGATGCTCAAAAATAGTAGTGTCTTTATTTTCATGATCAAATACATTTGGTTTTACTGAATGATGGAAAAATTAAAGTGGAGGTTGCACCTCGCCCATTATTTTTTAATTAATTTATTGGCTAATAGATAAAAGTTAGGAATAAAAACCAGTGCCAAATATATAACACACTCATAATAAATAATTTATAAATTCATTTACTGTTCAATATCGAACAGTAGCACTTCGATTGCGTACAGCTACCATATAGCCCGTACCATTACAAAATGACTACTATACCTAATACTTATGAAAACGATTGGCGCAACACCTCTTTCATCACTGCTTGGAATATGGAACACTATCGGTACAGTATATACGAACACCGGTGAACTTATCCTGCACGGGACCGATTCGTATGAAATTGTATTGGATGGAAACTTCATCTTACACCGCGCACATGTGATGATTGGGGATGAAAAAAGCGAAACAATTGAAATAATCGGCCCCTATATCGTAAACGGCTCCACCCCGATGCAGTACTTTAACCCAAAAGGAGAAAGCGGAAAGATGCGTTGTGAAATAGCAGACAATGTCTTCACCATTTCCGGTGATGGTTTAAAATTCAATGGACTACTCTCGGACGACCATTGTAACATAACCGGTAAGTGGTATATGGAGAAAGAAGAAGGGGCATGGACCGAATATATCGATCTTAAACTCGTACGTCAGTAGTAATAGGCTTGCTGTTTAAAAAGTCATTCAGAAAATTCCAAAAATCAAAATCCCTTCACCCGCAAAGCAGACGAAGGGAAAATGAATTGTAACCCTATACAAAGAATGATTTAGGAATGAGAAGTGTTATTTTTTCACTTCAATGCGTTTTGAAGCCACAGTGCCGTTGGAGTTATACATCCGAAAGAAATAACTACCCGCCTGAAACCCACTCAAATCAACTGACTTTAATTGATTCACCTCCATAGATTTCACCACCACACCTTTCGCATCATAAACTTTCACTGCATAAACCCCATTCTGCGGTACCTGGACAGTTACCTGATCTATGGCCGGATTGGGATATACTGCAATTCCAGAGCTACCCACATGATTCACTGAAACAATATGGCTATACGTATATGTACCATCCAGATCGATCATTTTGAGTCGATACACATTATTACCTGAAACCGGATTGGTATGCGTAAAGTGATAGCTCGTAAGAATGCTACTTTCTCCTTTTGCTGCCACCTCCTCTATGGTTTGCCATTTTTTCCCGGATGTGCTATGCTGTATTTCAAAAGTACCTGAGGAAACTTCAGTGGCTGTTTCCCATCCCAGTCTTACCGCTCCTTCGGAAGCGACTGCCTTAAAGCTGCTTAATTTCACTGGTAAATGCCCTCCTTCTATTCTTAAACAGGCTGCATCTACCTTAAAATAATCTCCATTGGATGAGCCCTTTACACGAACATATGAGCTTCCGGACGGAGCAATGGTTTCAAGTTTATATAGTTTGAGTTTGCCGTTCAAGTCTTCCACCGACTTATCTAAATCTACCGAAACCGAAGAAATTGGCTCTCCATCTGTTCCCGAAAAGAAGATCAACTCAAATTTATGACCTTTTCTCACATGATAACCACCCCATATTTTAAGACTCACAGTACTGCCAGACATGACGCTTACATCTTGATAAAAACTTCCACCTCCACTATTTATCAGTCCATTTTTAGAACCGCATACAATGTACCCTGCATCTTTTACAAAATTTTGGCCCACCCAAAACTCAGGAACCTGCTGATTACCAACATTCACCGTATTTTCAAAAGAAGGGTTTTCTAACTTGTTATCCCCGCAGTCATCACAAGAAATAACAGGCTTTTCAATACTGAGACAGGCATTATCCACCTTTAAATAATTACCTGCCGAAGAACCCCCAATTCTAACTTTAAGGGTACCCTCAGGAGCAATGCCTGTTAAAGTGTACTGCGTAAGCTTTCCTCCATTTTGCGATACAGACTTATTGAGTTTCTGAGGTATAACCAAAAGTTCCGTATCATTTGCACCCAGAAATTTGAGAAAAAATGTCTGCATTTGGTAACTGTGATATCCTCCCCAGATATTGAGTGTTACCTGACTTCCCGGAACCACATTTTCGGTATCCTGCTGAAAGTATCCGGAACCAGTTAGCAGCGCACTATAACTACCACATACCCGATATTCGGTGGTACGCGTAAAGTCACCACTGTACTGCCAATTTGCTGGCACCACACGATTCCCAACTTTTTTAGAAGATTCAAAACTCCCATTGAGCAATACTTGTCCAGTGCAATCGCAGTTTGTAGCACTGGCGACGTCAGAGTCAGTAATTCCAGAAAAAGTTACATCCTTAACCGACGCAACAGCGAAAAAATTAATCGAATAAATTAAAGAAGTAAGAAATAAATTAAATAGAATTTTAGCTATTTTCTTCATGGTATTGGAGCGTTAGGACTATTTTAACGATAGGATTACGTCGACAAATTTATACCATAAATACTTACCCAAACAAATTAAAATATAATTTTTTTAATACAACAATTTAAGGTAAACTATTTCTATAAAGAAGGAATATACTAATTCTACAAGGCAAAAACTATTTATATAAAATTGGTCCACAATTAGCTATTTTTTAATATAAACAGTCAATAAGCGATCAAATTTCAATCTCCAACGACAGCAACTTAACAAATCTATTTTTTGTATTTTTCCAATATACCAACAAATACCTCAACAATTAAAAAAAGTTGCTAATTTGTATATAATAGCACACTAAATTTATTTTATATCATATGAAAAAATTTTTCAAAACAATAGAACACAGAAACATCAATTGTACTATTAGTATAGAAATATTACAAAAAATACACCAACCAACCTCTTACCACCTGCACAATCACTAACCCAATCTCAGATCAGGAAGAGAAAATTTTAATATTTTTTTCAACTCATTCACGATCAACACACTTTTAACCAAAATCACAGAAAAAAGCTGGCAATTTCAGTACTAAGAAGCACACAGGAGAGGAGTTGAAGTATATCGATCTAGCGCGCGATTAGCGCCCCAATAATTACAGTAGATGAAGCAAACAAAAGGACAAAACCATACATCCGAGCAAGCCACAACGCCCAGCTCAAAACATGATATAGAGAAAGACAATAATTTGAATAACTAGAATGAATGTACTTAGGCTCAGTATTTCCCTCAATGGAACCAATACATTTAAGAAATGACAAGAATAAAACGGAACAGCAAAGGATTGATGATTTCCCACTAACCCGCAAAATACCTGTTAAAGGTCACCTATTTCAATGCGAGCCAGTAATACAATTTGCCTGCACCCAACTACCCATATGTATGAGTAGTTAAACTAACATCGACACCACTATCCGGCCCATCAAAAAAAAGAACCTTTAACAAGCCTGTGCACACTCCTACAACATCAGGAACCCCTCCTTTAATATATAATGAGACCGTCATCAATAACGGCCTCATCAAGCGTGATACTATTTTTTTATCTCAAGCCTTTTCACAATTAACTTACCATTTGTGGTCTGCACTTGAAGAACATAACTACCCGCCGCCAAACCACTTACATCGAAGCGATCTATTTGCTTTGCTGGAATACTCATGACCATACCTCCTTTTAAATTATATATATTAATCGATTGCATGAAACCTTCGATACCCGTCAATTCAATAAAACTATTAGCCGGATTTGGGAAAACCGAAATTTCTCCAACACCTAAAAACACAGTTTCCACAATACGGCTATAGGCGTACGTACCGTCACGATCGATCATTTTAAGTCGATACAAATTAACTCCTGGCTTAGGATTATGGTGCACATATACATATTGCTTATCCTCATCGCTTTCATTATGCGCAGGTACGCTCCCTGCTTTTTCCCATTTTTTACCCGAAGCACTGTACTCAATTTCAAATTTATCAGAGTTATTTTCACTTGCAGTACTCCATAAAACCTTGACTGAACTTTCAGATGGTACCACTGAGACACTCAATAGATTTACAGGAAGAGAACATTTTTCAATTTTAAGACAAGCAGCATCTACCTTAAAATAATCACCGGTGGCGCGACCTTCCACCCTTACCTTAGCCGCCCCTTTCGGCACAACACCTTCGAGCCAATATTGAGTAAGCCTCCCACCGGTTTCAGCAACAGAGCGATTCAACCTCTGCACAACTTCACCAAGTTGCGTTCCATCCTCCCCTAGAAAGATTAACTTAAAATAATGATTTCTAAAATTGTGATATCCGCCCCAGATACTTAAAGCAATCTTATCTCCCTCACCTACGCCACTTACATCCTGATAAAACGACCCAGCTCCAACCAGAAAGCCATTGTACTGATCACATACAACATAATTTGACCTCCTGGTAAAATCTCCGGAAAAGATCCAACTACTGGGCACCGATTTACCATATACCCAATTCCTACTCTCAAAACTTCCATTTTCTAACACTTGCCCGTTACAATGACAATTAGAACCAGAGCCTGTTAAGTCATTTTCATTTCTAGGTAAATTTAAATTTTCATAATTTTTAAAATCAAACATTTGTTGAAAATTGAACGACAAAAAATTCAACATAAGGGATAGAACAACAGCTTTCATAACCATTTGTACAGGATTTAGTTTTAAGAAATTAACCACTATGACCACCTGAACAAATGTATAACGACAAGCATATTTGAGACAATAAAAATATAATTATTTTTATATTACATATTGCATTAAAGTAGTTTAAATACCAAAAACGAATTACATAACATATCTATATACAACTAATTAGCTATCATATTTAGTATTATATTATTGATTTACAGACAAATAATAAAAATTTACACATTTTTATTATCCACAACGGATAATTAATCAAAAATAAAATTTTTGCACTTTTGCAATATATCATCAATCTTCGCTCCGTCCACTTTATATACCTTACTGTAATCGGCAAGGCTTGTAGGACTATTCCCTGCTTGGAATAAAATTACTTTAACAGAAAAGAAATAAATCCCACTCACCAAGAAACTAGTCCTATTAAAATAATTCAATTAATACCATTTCAATTAAACGACTACATTGATGCTGGTATTAATAATTTGTATCCACGAAAATCATAAACTACACATGGTCACATTGAGCCATGCGCCTTCATTAAAAACAATAAACCATTTGTGAAATGAGAAAAATCACATTGAGCTTCCTCAATAATCCAGACCCTTTTTACGCTTGAACAAGCGACAGTGGAGTATATTAAAAGGGCGATAGTCATCCATCTGATTCCACGATTGAACAATCCTCTGCTTTCGGTAATCTGAACAAATACCGTAAGCAGAGGATTTAAATTGAATGGGAATTGTCAGGACTCGCAAAACAACTGTATATAGCGGAAAGAGAGGTAATCTAATAG